>JAIXXE010000124.1 GCA_027490875.1 Alphaproteobacteria bacterium | reverse complement strand
GTGCGGGGTGGTCCAGCCTTTCACCCTCCGTGCATTGATCTGACGTTACGCTAGGCGCGCTGCAACGCCAAGGCTTGTGGTCAACTTTCTAAGCCTACCCAAGCAGCACAGGTCGTGGGGTGAGCCAATTCTGTCACATCGCCCAAACTGTGTGACTGCGAAGGTAGCATGGCTATGGCCAAGCAAAGCAGAATTGGTCAGGGTTTTCTGAAAGAAAGCAACACCCCATGAAAGTTACAGTCGGCAGCACCAACGAAGCCAAACTTAAAGCCGTGTTAGCGGGCGTGCAGGCCTACTGGCCCAACGCCACCGTGGATGGCGCCACCGTCATCAGCGGCGTACCCGACCAACCGATTGGCCTGGAGCAAACCATGCTCGGCGCGCTGAACCGTGCCCGCGCGGCCAAAGCCAGCGGCAGCGACCTTGGCGTGGGCCTTGAAGGCGGCGTGATGAAGTTAAACGGGCAGTGGCTGCTGTTTGGGGTTGCCGCAGTGACCGATGGCACCCGCGAGAGTGTGGTGCCCACCGTTGGGGCCCCGTTGCCGCGCCAGTGGGGCCAAGCCATGTTGGCAGGGGGTGAACTGCGGCCTCATGTTATTGCAGCTGGCTTTAAGTACAACCACGAAACAGGCATGTACGGGGTGCTAACCAACGACACCATCAAACGCGATGAAGTTTTTGCTCAAGCCGTTCAGACGGCGCTGGCGCCGTGGGTCAACCCCGCCGTTTACAGCAACGACAAACTCTAGCAGCACTGCGTGGGGTGCTAGGCCGCGGGCCGGATGACCAGCACCAGCTTATCCAGCGTAGCGCGAACGAAGGCCACATCGTCGGTCGGCAAGAAGCCCTTGGCAATGTTGGTGTACTCGTTCACCAAGGCGCCGGTGCCAAGGCTAACATTCGCAGTCAGTTCGGCGGCAGCGGTCATCAGCACACTGCGCAGCACCACATTGGTGCGTTCCCACGGCCACGTGGCATGAAAATGAGCCTTCACCATCGCGGCGTAACGGTCTTGATGGGGCGGCAGTTCGGCGCCTAGCAAGGCCAAAGTGCGTTTATCGGCCTTGCGGCGCTTGGCTTGGGCGGTCATCGCCTCGGTCATCAGGGTTAAGGGTTCTTGCAGCAGCAAGGCACTGGCCACCCATTGCACCATCACAATCCGGGCTTCGGTACGGCCATCCTCAACCAACGGCTGGGTGTGGTCGGGGAAGGCATCGTCGCCTTGGTCCCAATCGAAGGTCGTGGTCAAATCATCCAGCATGGCTTTGCCCTTGGCGGGTAAACCTTGTTAAGTCAAGGCCAAAAAGCGTTGGCGCCGCGCCACGGCCACGGCCGTAGCGGCCGCCGGAGCCTTCGCCAATACCGCCGCCACCGCCTGCCCCACCCGTCGAATTGTTAAGGCAGGGTTGGCATGGGCCCCACCCGGAGGCTCGGGGATAATCTGGTCAATCAGCTTAAGCTGCTGCAAATCCTGCGCGGTCAGTTTCAGGGCTTCGGCAGCTTGAGGGACTGTCTCTTCGGTCGCTTCCTTCCATAAAATGGCCGCACAGCCTTCCGGTGAAATCACGCTGTACACGCTGTGTTCCAGCAGCGCCACATGGTCGGCCGCCGCCAAGGCGAGGGCGCCGCCGCTGCCGCCCTCGCCCGTAATAATGCTCACCACCGGCACGGGCAGCTGCATCAATACCTCAAGGCACCCAGCAATCGCTTCGGCTTGGCCCCGTTCCTCGGCCTCGATGCCGGGGTAGGCGCCGGGGGTATCCACCAGCGTCACCACAGGCAACCCAAGCCTTCCGGCCAGTTGCATCAGGCGTTGGGCCTTCCGGTAGCCTTCGGGCCGGGGCATCCCAAAATTGCGGGCCACGCGGCTGGTGGTATCCTTACCCTTATCGGTGGCCAGCACCACACAGGCGGTGCCCTGCGGTGTGCCATCGCGCCAGCGGCCAATGCCGCCTATCAGGGCGGCGTCAGCGCCAAAACGGCGGTCACCTTCCAGCGCCACAAAATCGGTCATCAGCGCAGCGATATAATCGGGCCCCTGAGGGCGTTGCGGGTGCCGTGCCACCAAAACCTTCTGGAACGGCGTAAGCTTACGGTACAGCAAGCGGTTCACGCGTGCCTGATGCACTTCCAGCCGTGCAATTTCCTGCACCAAGTGCTTTTCGGCGGTGGGGGTGCCATCGGCGAGGCTGGTTTTAAGCTCGGCCACGCGGGCGGCCAGTTCCAACACTGGTTTTTCAAAATCCAGAAAGTGACGCTGCATCGGGGGCTATCCTTATCATACCTTGCGGCCCTTGCCAAACCCACGGGCCAGCGGGTGATGCTGCTGCAATGCCTGCTGCAAGTGGCCCGTGGTAAGGCGGGTATAGATTTGCGTGGTGTTAAGGCTGGCATGGCCCAGCATCAGCTGCACGGCGCGAAGGTCGGCCTGATGCTCCAGCAGGTGGGTGGCAAAAGTATGGCGCAGATGGTGCGGGGCAACCTTAACGCCAACACTCATGCCCGCCGCCCGCACCACCTGAAAGACCCGTACCCGCGTCAACGCCCGCTTGCCCGTTGGCCCCGGCAGCAACCATGGGCCGCTGGCCCCTTTCAGGCGCGGGCGGCCTTGGGTTAAGTACTGCTCCAGCACCTCTTGCACCACGGGGCCAAGCGGCACGGCGCGGGTCTTTTGCCCCTTCCCCGTCACGCGCAGCCACGGGCCTTCGGCCTGCTGAACATCGTGCAGGGTCAGGCCCGTCAGCTCACTCACCCGCAGCCCACAGACATACAGCAGCAGCAACATTACCCGCAGCCGTATCGTGGCGGGTGTTGCGCCAACGGGCGCCTTCAGCAGGCGGGTAATCTCGTCATCGCTTAAGGCCTTGGGCAGGCTTTGGGGTTGGCGTGGCAGGGGGATATCCAGCGCAGGGTTATCGGTCAGCCACGTCTTTTGTACCGCAAAGGCATAGAACTGCCGCAGGGCCGACAGCCGCCGCGCCACGCTGCGGGGATGCGCCTTGGGTTGGCCCGCCAGCCAGCGTTCAACCGCCTGGCGCGTGTGCGGAATGGTGCTTTTGCCAGCCAGAAAATCGCGCCCATCGCGCCCATAGCTGCTAACCGTATGAGGGCTAAGGCCGCGCCCAACCTGCAGGTACTCTAGCCAGAGTTGCAGGGCGCGGGCTGGCGCCGGAGCCGCCATGGCCTAGCGGGCCTCGGCCCCAGTTGGGCGTTTGGGCAGCTTAGGCACGGTTGGGGTGGCCACCACCGGGGCCCGTGGCGAAGCAGGCCGTGGCAAGAGCTGCGAGCGGCTGACCGCTACCGGTGTGGCCGTAACCTGTGCCGTAGGGCTG
>JAIXXE010000036.1 GCA_027490875.1 Alphaproteobacteria bacterium | reverse complement strand
CGCTGGGCCGCATGGCGTGGCATCCATAAAACGGGGCTACTTTCAGGCCATTGAGGGGGTTTTTCAGGTGCTGACGCAGACGCTCTACCCCAACCTCTTCCACCAGCACCCAGATTAAATGCTTCACTTCAACAGTCCCTTGGTAGGGCCTCACACCAGCTTTTTCCAGAACCCGATTGATGTCGGCGCGCAGCTCTGGCTCGTTCACCAGCCGGTGGTTGGCGTAGCTAAAGGTTTGCAGGCAGGTGTTGCAGATGGTGACAATATCCATCCCCATCGCCTCAGCCTGACTAAAAATCCGGGCGTTGATGGCCAAGGCGGCCGCCATATCATGTTCTTGCAAATTGCCTGCGCCGCAGCAGGTGGCAGCGGGCATATCATGCAGGGTTATCCCCAACTGGGTGGCAATAGCCTGCGCCGACCAGTCAGCCTCCTTCTGGATTTGCTTGGCGGCACACCCGGGGTAATAGGCATAGTTTAGGTTTTTGGAAAGCGCCATGGGGGTATCCTGCTCTGGTTTTAATATTGAAAGGAAGGCTTAATATGGCCGTCTGGTTCGGGGGGTGCTACCCGTTGGGCACAGGCAGTAAGCAGCAAAGGGAATGCCACTAACAACCAAAAAAGTTTTTTCATGGCAATACTGTGCCGAGTATTGCCGCTGAAGGTCAAGAGTGTTAGCACCAGCCTATGGCAGATTTTACCTCCGACATTGCAATTATAGGGGCAGGCCCCAGTGGTCTGTTCATGGTGTTTGAGGCTGGCTTTATGGGTTACCAAAGTATTGTGCTCGATAGTCTGCCGCAGGCCGGTGGCCAACTGGCCGCCCTGTATCCCGAAAAACCAATTTACGATGTGCCCGGCCACCCCCACATTTTAGCAGGCGATTTAGTGACCAAACTGCAGCAGCAGGCGGCACCCTATCAGCCGCAATATTTGCTGGGGGAAGCCGTGACCGACCTGCAGGCCCTGCCCGACAATGCGGGTTTTGTGCTGCAACGGGCTGGCGGGAGCACTGTGCACGCCAAAGTAGTCATTATTGCTGGTGGCGGCGGCCTGTTCGCCCCGCGTAAACCAGTCGGGCTCCTCAACCTGGCAACTTTTGAAGCCACCGGCAGCGTATGTTACGCCATCACCAACAAGGCAGCGTTGGCTGGCCAGACGGTCATCTTGGCCGGTGGCGGTGACAGCGCCGTGGATTGGGCGGTCGAGCTGGCGGGGCTCGCGGCGCATGTGCATGTGGTGCATCGGCGCAGCGACTTCCGCGCCGCCGAGGCCACCGTACAGGCGATGCTAAACTTGGCTGCTTCTGGGCAAATTACCCTGCATACGCCCACCGAATTGCAAGCTCTGCACGGCGCTAACGGCCAGCTTGAAGCCGTAACGCTGCTAAAAGCCGATGGCACTACGCAGCACGTGGCTGCCACCAGTTTGGTGTGTTGCTTTGGGTTACAGCCGCAAGCGGGCGCGCTGGAAAGCTGGGATTTAGGACTGGAGCGTGGCGTCATTCCGGTTGACTTCGCCACCATGCAAACCCGTCGGCCCGGGCTGTTGTGTATTGGTGACATGGCCAGCTACGAAGGGAAGGTTCCCCTCATTCTTACCGGCTTTGCGGAAGCTGCTATTGCCGCTAAAAAATGTCAAGCCATTATAAATCCAGAAAAAAAATATAAAGTTCAATACAGCACCAGCAAGGGTGTGCCTGCTGCGCCGCCCGCGGCCCCCTCAGCCTAAGGCTGGTAATCTTCGGTTAAGCGCCCTATACTGGCTTTATGAACTTCTCACGGCGTGAGCTTACCGGTCTATTCCTGATGGTGTTGGGTTTTGCCGTGCTGGCGGTGGCAGGGTTTGCTCAGGCCACCAACAGCCCCACGCCAATTAACGACGGCTCGCTGTCCGTCTACCTCACCAACCAGATTTACTGCGATGCGCGCGGGCTGCTGACGGGCAATATTGGCCTGATGATTGGCCTGTTGCTGGTGGTGGTTGGGCTATGGAGCTTGGTTACGGGGGGTGGGTGGTTTGGTGCCGTCATTACAATTGTTGCAGGTGCCGCAGTACCAAGCCTGCCAGCGTTGGTGGAAGGTTTTTTTATAGGCCTTAGCACGCTTTTAAGCGACGCCCAAATGTCGGCACGCCCCTTTATCCCCCCCAACTGCCCCGCTGTTTTGCCGCCCGATGCCGCCGCCCAAGGTCTGGCATTACAACGCGATAGCCTTGCGACAAAATGATGATTCTGGCAGGCCTCGGCAACCCAGGGGCACAGTACGCCAACACCCGCCACAATGCGGGTTTTATGTTGCTGGATGCCCTGCAGCAGGCCTACGCATTCCCTGCCTGGAAGAAGCAGCACCAGGCCTTGTTAAGCAAAGGGCGGATTGGGGCGCACGAGGTCATTCTGCTTAAGCCCCAAACCTTCATGAACCTCAGTGGTGCCAGCGTTCAGGCCGCTATGACGTATTACAAAGTACCATTGGCGCAGCTTTGGGTGGCGCACGATGAGCTAGACTTGGCCCTTGGCAAGGTTCGTTATAAGCAGGGCGGCGGCGATGCGGGCCACAATGGGTTACGTTCTATTTCTGGGGCCGTCGGGAGCAACTATCACCGCCTGCGATTGGGCATCGACCGCCCCCCGCCCCCGCTGGCCGTGGAGGATTATGTTCTCAGTAGCTTTCAAGCCGATGAAAAGGCCCGGGTGCAGGCCATGCTCACGGCTTTAAGCGATTCCTTCCCCGCCTTGCTGGAAAACCCGCTCGACACCCTTGCCAAGTTGGGCAACCTCAGGGCATAGCAAGCCTAACGGAAGGGTGATTCAATGGGGTTTTCATGCGGGATTGTTGGGTTACCCAATGTGGGCAAGAGTACGCTGTTTAATGCGCTGACTCAAACTATGGCGGCGCAGGCGGCTAATTTCCCATTTTGCACCATCGAACCCAACGTAGGGCGGGTGGCCGTCCCCGACAGTCGGCTGGATGCGCTGGCCGGTTTGGTCAAGCCACTCAAGGTGGTGCCAACGCAGCTGGATTTTGTGGATATTGCTGGGCTGGTTGCAGGAGCCAGCAAAGGCGAAGGCCTCGGTAATCAGTTTTTGGCGAATATTCGCGAATGTCATGCTATTGCCCACGTCGTGCGCTGTTTTGGCGGCGAGGTGACCCACGTCAGCGGCAGTATCGACCCCATGCGCGACATTGAGGTGATTGAAACCGAGCTGATGCTGGCCGATCTCAGCACCGCCGAAAAACGCTTTGCGGCGATTGAAAAACGCGCCAAGAACGATAAGGCCGCCGCCGAAGAACTCGGCCTGCTGGAACCCTTGCTCGCACTGTTGGGGCGCGGTGAACCCGTGCGGCGGCACCTGAGTAACCCAGACCTGCGGCGCTACGCCACACAGATGGGCTTTCTTTCTGCCAAGCCCGTGCTGTACGTTGCCAATGTGGGCGAAGCTGAGGCGGCGCAAGGTAATGCTTGGTCGGGGCAGGTGCAGGCTTATGCGCAGCAGCAAGGGGCGGCCTGTGTGGTCGTCAGTGCCGATATTGAAGCGCAGGTTGCCCAGTTACCAACCGAGGAACGCACCGAGTTTTTAGGCGACCTCGGCCTGACCGAGCCCGCCCTTAACACCATGATTCGGGCGGGCTACTCCCTGCTTGGGCTGATTACCTACTTTACCGCCGGACCGCAGGAAGTTCGCGCCTGGACTGTGCGCCACGGCGCCAGTGCACCTGAAGCCGCTGGGGTGATTCATACCGACTTCCAAAAGGGGTTTATCAAGGCCGAGTGCATCGCCTACGCCGACTTTACCACCTACCGGGGAGAGCTTGGAGCCAAGGAAGCAGGCAAGTTGCGGATGGAAGGCAAGGACTATATGGTGCAGGATGGTGATGTTTTGCACTTCAGGTTTAATGTTTAGTACAAATGACTTACAAAAGAATCCTCATTTTAGGAATGAGCGGGGCTGGCAAGAGCACGCTGGCCCGCACGCTCGGCAAATACTATGGATTGCCAGTCACGCACCTCGATAACCTGGCCCACCACCCGGGTTGGACAACCAAGAGCGATGACACCATCCGTCGCCTATTTACCAAGCTGGCTAAGCAGCCTGCTTGGGTTGCCGATGGTAACTACCTGCGCCTCTCACCCGCTCTACGGCAACGAGCCGACCTGATTATCTTTCTGGATTTCGGCACTCTCTTCTGCCTTGGGCAAATATTAAAACGCTGGGCTTTGCATAAACTTGGCATTCAGCGCCGCTTCGACCTTCAGAAAGGCCTTGACGATGCCATCAGTTGGCCGTTTCTTCAGTGGGTTTGGCAGTGGCGCCGCAACAACCGGCCACGTTGGCAAGCCGTGCTGGCCAAGCTCCCTGCGTCACGGGTTAAGGTGTTAGGCAACCGGCGCGAGGCTCGGAAGTGGTTGCGCCAGTTAAAGGCTGGCCACTAAAAACTCTTCCAGCAGTAGCCCACTTGGGTGGTGCCGTTCATCACCTTCATATCCAGCATCCGCAGGCCACCACCCTGTGGGTTACTGAGGGGCACGCTTCCCTCCACTTTGGCAGAACGCGATAGCTCCAGCGTATGATTCACCACAGTCGCATTCTGTTTGGCCTGATCGAGCAGCACGGCATTATCGCCCTGTGCCACCCGTACCTGTACGGTTAGCTTGTCGGGCACATTGCTGTCGCGGCGAATCCGGGAAAAGGTCGTGGCATAGGTTATTTTATCGCCTTGACGAATGGCAGTCAGGTCGTTGCATTGAACCACTTCGCGTTGCGCGGATGAACGTGGTTTTAGCATGGCTTCGTACTTCGCCACAGCTTGCTTTAGGTTGACCACTTCGGTTTCCAGCATGCCAAGGCGCGCCACGGCTTCGGTGCGTGCGGTATCGGCCATGGTAATCTTGGTTTCGGCCTCTGCCAACTGGGTACGCAGGGTGGTTACCTGCGCTTCCAGCGTTGCCTTGCGATCGGCCAGCTGAGCATTCTGTTGCTGCAAGGGTTGCAACGTCGCTTCAGCTTCCTGCACTGCCTCTTTCATTGAATCCATATTCAGGCGCAACCAGCTTGGGGCAACCCACCCCAGCGATACAAAAAAGCCTAAAATCGGTAACGCGCAGGCCCCTAAGGCCAGCACCCAAAACATGGTGCGACCAATATTCATGCGCCACGGCCGTTTGTCGGTGGCGTCGGTACGCATGAGCAAAATACTATAGCTAGGCATAGCTTTTTTATAATCTGACTCTTTTTTTTAAGCGAGGGGTTCTAAGCTATTCCCCCCAATCTGGTTGCCATGGGTTGCTAGAAAAGCACGCTATCAGCTTATTTTTTAAGCAGCCTTACCTGCAGTTCAAGTCTCAGGCCTTGGCCCAGGACTTCTTGCATGGCGAAGCGTGCTTGGGTGCCCAAGCGTTTAATCATCTGCCCTCCGGCCCCCAACACCATGGCTTTATGGCTCGGTTTGCTGACCAAAATAGTTTGGTTAATCAGCATGGGGGCATCGCCTTGGGGTGCGGCAACATCCTCGGTCTGCACAGTAATCCCGTAGGGTACTTCGGCCTGTAGCACCCGCAAGATCTGCTCACGCGTAAGCTCCGAGAGTCGGTCGGCCAGCGGTTGGTCGGTTACCATACCGGCGGGGAAGAGGTGCGGCCCTTCGGGTGCCAACTTGGCCACGGCAGCAGCCAGCTCTTTCACCGCAACATCTTTCAGGGCAGAGAGAGGCACCACCGCCGCCAACGGGCTTGCTTGCAACCGCGTCAGCAAGGGCAGCAGCAGCTTTTTATCTTTTAGTTTATCGATTTTACTGAGGACCAAAATGGTTGGCTGCCGATGCTGCGCCGCCTGTTGCCACCACGCTTCCTCCTGTTCCAAGCCGCGCAAAGCTTGGTTTACATCGGCCACCAACACCACAATATCGGCATCGCTCATGGCCTCGGCTGCCTGCTGCATCAGGGCGCGGCTGTAGCCCTTTTTGGCGTTGCCTTGTACGCGGGTCAGGCCCGGAGTATCAAGCCAAACCAGCTGGGTATCTTTCAGCATCTGTACGCCGCGCACCAACAGGCGGGTGGTGTTGGGCTTGGCCGAAACAATCCCCACCCGCGCCCCAACCACCGCATTCAGCAGAGTGCTCTTGCCAGCATTGGGTTGGCCTATCAGCGCAATCATCGCGCAGCGGGTGGTGGGTACGGTGCTCATGCTGGCAAATCTTTCAATAGTTCTTTCAGTAATGCTGCTGCCGCTGCAAGGCTTGCAGCCTGCTTGCTGCGACCCTGCCCCTCGGCTGCCCCAAGCGCCGAGGTTACGGCCACCACAAACTCAGCGGCATGATCGGGACCTGCTTGGCTTACCACGCTGTACTGTGGCAAAGGTAAACCGCGCGCCTGCAGCAGTTCTTGAACCATCGTTTTGGCATCCTTGCCAGTGCCCTGTGTGGCCGTTGCCAGCAACGGCGACCAATGCTGTTCAATCAGGTGCTGCGCGGCGGTATAGCCCTGCTGCAGAAAAACCGCGCCTAGCAAAGCCTCGGTGGTGTCGGCCAGCAGGCGCTGACGGGCGACGTCGGTCAGGCTGCGGCGGTCGGCCCCCATCACCAGCAGTGGCCAAAGCTGCCAGCCTTCGGCAATTTGCGCGCAGGCTTCTGCCCGCACCAAGGTGGTATGCTGCAAGGAAAGTTCGCCTTCTGTGGCGGAGGGCTGCAGCCGGTGCAACCACGCGGCTACGACCAAGTTCAGCACGCGGTCGCCCACAAACTCCAACCGTTCGTTGGTAGCCTGCGCACTGCTGCGATGGGTTAAGGCCTCTTGCAGCAGTGCGGTACTACCCTGCCAATGCAACAGGGCAGTTAGGTTACCGAGCGTCATGGGTTGCCCGCAGGTTGGTAAACACGCGCTCCAGACGTGGCATCCATTGGTCATCCCAACTCCAGGCAATAAACTCTGCCCGGCCCATAATATCGGATTTTGGTACAAACCCCCATGCGGGCGCTTGCCAGTAGCGACTGTCGCGGCTGTTGTCGCGATTATCGCCCAGCACCACGTAATGGTCTGCCGGAATCAAGGTTTCGGCAACCGTCGGCCCTACCTCTCCCGCTTTTTGTAAAATCGGGTGGCGAACGCCCATCAGGTTTTCAACCTTTAATTCTGCGTCCTGCACGCTAGGGCCCTGTGTAAGTTCTGGTTGATAGGCCCCTAAAGGCACGCTCGGTTGGGGTTGACCATTGATGAACACTGTTTGGTCCCGAAAGGCAATCGTATCGCCGGGCAACCCCACCACCCGTTTGATAAACAGGGTTGGCCCTAACCCAAAAAAACTACCGGGCAGGCCACTGCCGGTGCGCCGGAATACGACAATATCACCACGTTCTACGGGCCGTTCCCAAAAAAAGAAATTGGTTAACGGCAAGCGGTTGCCGTAGGCAAACTTGCTTACCACCAAGTAGTCACCAATCAACAGGTTGGGCATCATCGAGCTGCTGGGGATGCGAAAGGGCTCAAAAATAAAGCCGCGAATCACAAAAAAGGCTAAAAAGGCCGCAATGGCGACAGTCTTCGTGAATGACCAGATCTGTTCAAGCAGGGTTGGCATCAGCGGCCTCTTTGATTGTTTTATTGTTGGCTTTTAACCTTG
>JAIXXE010000072.1 GCA_027490875.1 Alphaproteobacteria bacterium | reverse complement strand
CCCGCCTGCTGGGTTAAAGAAGGCGGTGCCGAAGTTTCTATCCATCAACAACATCGTTACCGCCCCTGCCAGCACGGGGGTGGCGACCAGCTGCAACCACGCCGTCACCAGCATGCTCCAGGCAAACAGAGGCATTTGCCACAGGCTCATGCCCGGTGCGCGCATGTTCAAAATGGTCACGATGAAGTTAATCGCCCCCAAAATCGAACTCGCCCCCGCCAAGTGCACCGCCAAAATCCACATATCCATCCCCGCACCGGGGCTGTAAGTAGAATCGGTCAGCGGTGGGTAGGCCGTCCAGCCCGCCGCCGCACTGCCGCCGGGCACCAGCAGGCTGCCCAGCATGAGGGCACCGGCAAAAGGCATCAACCAAAAGCTCCAGTTATTCAGGCGCGGAAAGGCCATGTCGGGGCTACCAATCATAATCGGCACAAAATAGTTCCCAAAGCCAATCAACCCCGGGATGACCGCAAAGAAAATCATGAAGGTGGCGTGCATCGCCGTCATCTGGTTAAAGAAGGCGCCATCGACGTACTGATAGCCCGGCATCGCCAGCTCGGCACGGATGACCAGCGCCATCAACCCACCAATAAAAAAGAAAATCAGCGCCGAGATGAGGTACATCTTGCCGATATCTTTGTGGTTGATGGTGGTCAGGGCGTGCATCAACCAGTGTTGGGGGGCGTGGGCGGCAGTGTGGGCGGTGGCCATTAAGGCGGCTCCTTTGTTCTTGAGAATAAGCACCTTATAGCACCCCCTAAGGCCTGAGGGCTAGGGGGCGGTGCGCCAAGTTTAAAAAAAGATTACTCAAAAACAATCTTCACACTGCTGGGCACAGCGGCGGGGCGCTGCAGCTTCTCCCACACCCGTGCGGCCAGCTGGCGGTAGGCAGCGGCGGCCTTGCTGTCGGGCGCGCCCACCACCACGGGGGTGCCGCTGTCGGTCAGTTCGCGCACCGGCATTTCCAGCGGCACTTCGGCCAACAGGTCATAGCCCAATTTCGCGGCCAGATCGCGGGTGCCATGGGCGCCAAAAATCGGCGCTTCGTGGCCGCAATTGGGGCAGCAGAAGACACACATGTTCTCCACCAAGCCCAGAATCGGCACATTCACCTTTTTAAACATTTCCAGCCCCTTGCGGGCATCCAATAGCGCCATGTCCTGAGGCGTGCTCACAATCACGGCACCACTCAGCGCCACCTGCTGCGTGAGCGATAGCTGCGTATCGCCAGTCCCGGGTGGCATATCCACCACCAGCACATCCAAAGGCGCCTTTTCACTCCCCCACGCCACCTGTTTTAGCATTTGGGTCAGGGCACTTTGCACCATCGGCCCACGCCACACGGTGGGCGTGGTCTCATCGACCAAAAAGCCCATGCTCATCAACCGTACGCCGTGATTGATAACAGGCTGAATGGTCTGCCCGTCGCTATCAGGCTGGGCATCCTTCACCCCCAGCATACGGGGTTGAGACGGCCCGTAAATATCGGCATCCAGCAGCCCCACCTGCAGGCCCTGCAACCCCAGCGCAACGGCTAGGTTCGCAGCCGTAGTGCTCTTCCCCACACCCCCCTTGCCGCTGGCAACGGCAATGATGTGGCGAACATGAGGGAGTGTGGTTTGGGGCATGGCCCTTATTTGCGCAGATAGGTCACAAAGTCAAACGCTGGCGTGGTGGCCGTGGCGGGGTTAGGGATGCGCGCCACTTCCTGCCATTGGGTCTTATCGTAGGGGGGGAAGAAGGTGTCGCCCTCAACGGTTGCGTGCACTTCGGTAAGTTCCAGCCGCGTGGCCATCGGCAGCAGCAGGGCGTAAACTTCGGCACCCCCAAAGCCCCAGATTTCACCCGCAGGCAACGCAGCAACATCATGAATAACCTGAACATCAGGGTGTGGCTGCCACCCCCGCTGGCGGGTCAGCACCACGCTGGTGCGGTCGGGCAGCGGCCTGAGGTTAGGCGGCAGGCTCTCGTAGGTCTTGCGGCCCATTACCAGGGTTTTACCAAGCGTCAGTTGCTTCACCCGCGCCAAGTCGGCAGGCAAGCGAAAGGGCAGGCCACCGGCCTGCCCAATCACACCATTGGTCGCTATCGCCGCAAGCAGAATGACATCTTGCATCGTTAGCCCTTAGCAAGGCTTTTTAGGCGCGAGGGATTTTTGTGTTTCTTCACCGACTGAGCACCGCAAGCGTACTGTTTGGTACGTGCGGTGCGGAAGGCCAGAAAAACGCAAAAAGAACCGCGCATGAAAAGCCTAAACCGCAATCGGCGCCTTGATGGCAGGATGCGGGTCATACCCATCAATCCGAATGTCCTCGAACGTGAAGGCATCCAGCTCGGTCACCGCAGGGTTCAGCCACAGGGTCGGGAACGGCCGAGGGCGGCGCCCCAGCTGTTCGCGCACTTGTTCAACGTGGTTGCGATAGATGTGCACATCCCCAAAGCTGTGCACGAACGTGCCTGCCTGCAGGCCTGTTACATGGGCAATCATGTGCGTCAGCAGCGCATAGCTGGCAATGTTAAAGGGTACGCCGAGAAACACGTCGGCACTGCGCTGATAGAGGTGGCAGTTCAGCTTGCCGTTAATCACCTGAAACTGAAACAGGCAATGGCAGGGTGTGAGCGCCATCTGCTTCAAGTCGGCGGGGTTCCAGGCCACCACCACAATCCGGCGGCTGTCGGGGTTGGTGCGGATGGTTTTGACCGCTTCGGCGATTTGGTCAATCGTGCCGCCGCCGGGGGTTGCCCAACTGCGCCATTGCTTGCCATACACGGGGCCAAGATCGCCGTTTTTGTCAGCCCATTCATCCCAGATGTTAACACCGTGCTCCTTCAGATACCCAATGTTGGTATCACCCTTTAAAAACCACAGCAGTTCGTGGATAATCCCCTTGGTAACCACCTTTTTGGTGGTGAGCAGCGGGAAGCCTTCCGCCAGATTGTAGCGCAACTGTCCGCCAAAGTAGGCAATCGTGCCAGTACCGGTGCGGTCTTCTTTATCTTCGCCAGAAAGCAGGATTTCCTGCAGCAGCCTTTCGTAGGCGGGGTTGTAGGTGGTCACAAACGCGCGTTCTGGCTGTGGTTGCGCAGTATCTTTAACAAGGGCGAGGCCCATGGTGGTATCCTTTCCTGAGGCCGATGGTCTCCAACGGCGGGTTGAGGGTTCGCAGCACTCTCCGAATGCTGCAAACATAGCCTACGCCGTTGCCAGCGGTTGCCTAGCGGGCTGCCTCTATGTTAGGCAGGTGCCATGGCCACAAAAATCATCCCCATCTCTGGTTTCCCCGAATATCTCCCCGCCCAGCAGCGTGCATTCGACGCCATAACGGCGAAAATTAGGCATGCCTATGAAAGCTTTGGCTATACGCCACTGGAAACAGCGGCGGTCGAGCGCACTGAGGTGCTGATTAGTAAGGGCATCGACGCCAAGGAAGTCTATGGCCTGCGCCGTTTGGCGGCGGTTCAGGCAGGCGCGGGTGATGACGACACTACGGGTGCTAAGGACGTAGCCCTGCGGTTCGACTTAACCGTCCCCACCGCACGTTACGTAGCCCAAAACTATGGCCAGTTGGTGTTCCCGTTCCGCCGCCACCAGATTCAACCCGTCTGGCGCGGCGAACGCCCGCAAAAAGGCCGCTACCGCCAGTTTCATCAGTGCGATATTGACTACATCGCCGACGGTGCCGGCAACCTGCCGCTGGCCGCCGATGCCGAGATTTTGGCCTGCGCCTTTACGGCACTAAATTCGCTCAACCTCAAGTTCACCATGCGGGTAAATAATCGGAAGCTACTGAACGGACTATTTGCCCAAGCAGGGCTGGCCACCCCAGCCTCCCGCCACACGGCCCTTAAAATCATCGATGACCTTGAAAAGCAGCCACGTAAGGTTACGCTGGAAAAGCTACAGGCCCTCACGCCCAAGGCCGAGGCCTTGTTGGACGTCCTCACGCAAAAGTCACCTGTGGTGGTGGATGACCACACGCGGGAAGGCTGGGACGAACTGCAGCAGGTGTTGGCGGCTGCCAACGGCAGTATCGCCATGCAGCAGGCCACTACCATCGTTGCCGACTACACCATCGCACGTGGTCTGGATTACTACACCGGCACCGTGGTGGAAACCACGCTGCACGATGCGCCGGAACTCGGCAGCATTTGCAGCGGCGGGCGCTACGAAAATCTGGCCGAGAGCCTGAGTGACCGTGCACTGCCGGGGGTGGGGATTTCGATTGGCCTTGGCCGCCTTGGCATGTGGCTGGTCGAGCAAGCACCGTGGCAGGACTATGCCGCCACGCCCGCCCACCTGTATGTAGCCTATGGGCTTGGGAAGGTTGCCAGCAAGCTGCGGGCAGCGGGGTTCAAGGTCGAAGAAGGCTTGGAAGACAAACCCCTTGGCAAGCAGCTGATGGGTGCGGAAAAGCGCGGGCTCACACAGGCGGTACTGAACGCAGAGGGCGACACGCTGACGCTCCGCACCTTTGCCACCCGCACCGATGAACAGCTATCTATCAGCATACTGGCCAAGCGGCTGTTGGGCGCGTAGCCTTCTGCTGTGGCTATTCTCAAAAACTCCCTCATCGTCTCGGCGTGGACGTCTGTCAGTCGAGGCTTAGGCTTTGCCCGGGATTTACTGATTGCCAACAAGCTGGGTGCAGGCGCGGCCAGCGATGCGTTTTTTGTCGCCCTCATGCTGCCCAACCTGCTGCGGCGCCTGTTTGCCGAAGGCGCGTTTAATGTGGCGTTCATCCCGATTGTGGCACGGCATAAGGCCCACAGCAGTGCCGAAGCCCTGCACTTTGCCAGCGTGGTGTTAAGCTGGCTGATTGTGCTGGTGAGCAGCGTGGTGGGGCTAGGGATGGTACTCATGCCCCAGCTCATGCTGTTGCTGGCCGGCGGCTGGGCCGACCAGCCCGAAAAGTTTGCCTTGGCAATCGAACTGGGTCGCATCACGTTCCCCTATCTGGGGTTGATTACCATCGCCAGTTTTCTTGGCGCTATGTGCAACACGTGGGGTAAGTTTGCCGCCTACGCGATGGTGCCATCGCTGTTAAACCTAAGCATCATTGCGGGGCTTTTTTTACTGCCGTGGGCAGGCCAGCACCCCGCCGAAGCCGCCGCCTGGGCTGTGCCCATTGGGGGCATTTTGCAAGTCGCCTATATGGTCTGGAGCGCGCGGCAACTTGGCCTGCGCTTCACCCTAAGCTGGCTACCCAAACACACCGACCTACCCAAATTACTGCTGCGGCTTGGCCCCGCTTTGCTGGGGGTAGGTGTGCTGCAACTGGCCGTGATTGTTGACACTGTGGTGGCCAGCTACCTGCCCGACGGCGCCGTAAGTTACCTGCAAAATGCCAACCGTTTTTACCAGGCTCCGCTGGCCCTGATTGGCATTGCGGTGGCGACCGTCCTGTTGCCACATCTGGCGGTGTTGCTTGGCAAGGGCGATCGGGCCGACGCCACCCGCAGCTTCACCAATGCCCTTTCAGCCTGCTTGGCCATTGCCTGCGGCAGCATGGTGCTATTTTTTATGCTGGCCGAACCGCTGATGGACGTCCTGCTGCGCCACGGCGCGATGACCGCAACCGCCGCCCAAATGATTGCCTTTGCCATGATGGGCTATGTGGTGGGGCTGCCCGGCTACATCCTCACCAAAATTACCGCGCCAGCCTTTTTTGCCGCCGAAGACCCACTCTCCCCCGTTAAGGCCAGCGCCGTCGCCTTGGGGGTTAACTTGGCGCTGAACATTCTGTTTGTGGTGATCGCCTTTCGGGTTGGCCTTGAAGGCTACGCCCATATTGGCATTGCCATCGCCACCGCCTTCAGTGGCTACATCAACGCGGGGCTGCAGTGGTACTGGCTGCAACGCAAGGGTGTGTTGTCACTCAACACCCCTGCTCTGCTGCGCGAACTGCGCACCATGCTGGTCATTACCGTGGCCACGGGGGCGGTGCTGCTGCTGTGGCAGGCCGCACTACCCTACTCCCGCGAGGCCCTATGGCTGGAACGCGCCGTATGGCTGGCCGTGGCAGGGGCTTTGGGCAGCGCCATCTTTTTGCTGGGGCTGGAATATTCTGGCCTGCTTAAGCTGCGGAGCTTTTTACAGGCCTTGCGCAACCGCAAGCGGGTGAAGCTGGCAGGAGCCGAAAATGCGCCAACCGACTAGCTTCTCCGTCGCCAACCCAACCAGACCAGCAGCGGGAAGACTGCCGCCATCACCAACCATTGCAGCATATAGGAAAGATGCCGCAGCGGGTTGGCGTTAGGTAGCGCGCTAGGCGCAGGTGTGGGGGCCGAGGTATCGGGTGCCGTTAACACCAACACCTGCGGCGCCACCGTGGCCGAAGTCATCATGGCCGGATTCAGGAACGCCAGCAGCTGCGGGTGGGTGGTCGTATCAGGCCCGCCCAACCAGCCCCTACGCTGCGGCAGCGGCACCCATACGCCTTGCAACACCTGCGGGCTGGTGGGCGGCTCCAAACCGGTAAAGTCGGGGGTTGTGTCGGGCTTAAAACGCGGGGTTGCGTGGCCCCTGTCTACCACCACCAGGCTGCCCGATGTTTGCAGCAACGCCAGCATGCGCCAGCCGCTCTGTTCAGGCGCCGCAGGGTTGGGCTGCCCAGTCAGCGCCGCGATGGATGGACTGTATGTTCCCTGCACCTGATATGGCGGGCGGGCCGAGGCTTCGGCCTGTTCGGCCACGCGTTGCTGGTAACGTTGCCACTGCCAATACGCCAACCCTAGCAGGCTGGCTTCCACCAACAAGGCGCAACCCAACAGCCAACCGATGCGCGAGGACGTTTTTATCATGGGGCAAGGTTGCGCTGGCGGCAGCACCGTGGCAAGCTGAAATCATGCAAAAATCTGCCCGCCGCGCGCTCTTACTTTCCGCTGTTGTGCTGGGTGGAACCGGCCTGTTGCTGCACGCGGTGAGCGAGATTCTCACCCCATTCATTGTTGGACTGGTGTTGGCGTACCTCATCAACCCGATTGTCACCCGCCTTGAAAACTTAGGTCTGCCACGCCCTTTGGCGGCCACAATACCGGTAGCGGGCGCGGTTAGCTTCATTGCCCTGATGATGATTCTGGGCCTCCCCATGCTGGCCGACCAGCTCACCAGCTTCGCCAAGCGTCTGCCCGTGTATTTAATGACATTGGAACATTTTGTCCTGCCCGAGCGCTTGGGGCGCACCTTGGGTGGGCTGTTCGATTTGCGCATTACCACCGACGCCCTGCTCCGCCAGCTTGGCCTGCTCGGTGCCAAAGGGGCCGAGTGGACGGTGCAGGCCCTGCAGCAAACCCTTTCGGGCGCTGTGTGGTTGCTGAACGTGCTGCTGGTGGTGGTGATGACCCCGCTGGTAGCCTTTTATCTGCTGATGGATTGGCCCAGCATCATGAAGACAACAGTCAGCCAACTGCCAACCCGCTGGCGCGCTGGAGTACGGCAGGCAGCGGCAGAAATTGACGACAAGCTGGCAGCCTACCTGCGGGGCACGCTGGCTGTTTGCCTGAGCATGGCAGTGTTCTATGCCACGGGGCTTAGTTTGGTGGGGCCTGTGGCTGGTATGTTAACGGGGCAGGCCGTGGCCGGAATGGAATTGGCATGGGCGATTGGCCTCTTGGCCGGCGTGCTGAGCTTCCTGCCCCTGATTGGCGCCACGGTGGGCTTTCTGGCGATGCTTGCGGTGGCCCTTGTGCAGTATCAGCTCCAGCTGTGGGAACCCTATGCGCTGATTGTAGGGCTGTTCATTCTCGGTCAAATGATTGAGGGCTATGTCATGACCCCAACGCTGGTGGGCAATCGGGTCGGGCTGCACCCGCTGTGGGTGATCTTTGCCCTGTTGGCCGGTGGCGCGCTGGCGGGCATCATTGGCATGCTGGCCGCACTGCCTACCGCCGTGATTATCTCGGTGCTTCTGCCACGCTTCCTCAAGCTCTGGCGTGAGAGTGTGGAGTAGCGCGACGACGTCGCTCAAGTTATTTCAACTCCACGCTTTCCTAAAAGCCTTGGCCTTGAGATTCGATGACTTGAGGTCTTACACAAGTTCCGCCTACATCAATCATGCCAAGCGATGAGCAGCTAATCCCACCACCATTGTTATTTGTAACACTCGCCACCTGCTCACGGCAGAACATGGCGGTTCCATTCCACGCTAAAAACTGCGTGGCTGTACAGGGCGTAGCAGGCAACGCCAACCGCTGGCATAGATGCGTCGTACCATCGCTTGTTAGGTACTCATGGGCCGCACAACGGGGGTAAACTAAGGCGGGTACAGTCTGCGTAACCGGCGTAGCGGAAGGGAGAGTTCCACTCACCACCGCTGCGGGCACCGTCGTTGTCACCACCGTCGTGACTGAAGCCCCCAACAGCTGCTGCAGCTGCACCACGTGGCCCGTGAGACTCTGGATTTGGGTTTTAAGTATGGCATTTTCTGCCTTAAGTGCCCCAAACTGGGTATTCCAAAGCTGGTCACGGGCAAAGTCAGCGCCCGAAGCAGCCGTATTCGCCACCCGTTCAATCCCTTGG
>JAIXXE010000141.1 GCA_027490875.1 Alphaproteobacteria bacterium | reverse complement strand
ACCTTGCCGCCCAGATGCAGGCCCGGCTGTTAAAGTTTTTACAAGATGGCCTGCTGACCGACCCCAACACTGGCTTGCCAACCGAGGCTGATGTACGCGTGGTTTCTTCCACCAGCAAGGATTTAAAAACGCTGACCGAAGCTGGCAAGTTCCGCGCTGACCTTTACTACCGGTTGGGTGTGGTGCCGATTGCCATGCCATCCTTGCGGATTCGCAGCGTGGATATTCCAACGCTGATTGGCCACTTTTTAAAAGTACTGGCGCCCGATGCGCAATCGGTGCCTAAAATCGCTCCAGCCACCATGGCCGTACTAACAAGCTACCCATGGCCCGGTAACATCCGGCAACTTAAAAACATGTGCGAGTGGCTGGTGATTATGCACGCGGGTAAGTCCATTAACCCGGATATGCTGCCGCCGGAAATTTCAGGCGGTGAAGCCGTTGGCAGTAACATGATGGAAAGCGCGGTGGGCATGCCACTGCGTCAGGCTCGTGAACTGTTTGAAAAAAACTACCTGACCAGCCAGCTGCTGCGCTTTGGCGGTAACGTTAGCCGAACCGCTGATTTTGTGGGGATGGAGCGCAGCGCATTGCACCGCAAGCTGAAATCGTTGGGCGTTGATGCCCGTATCGATGGCCCGTTCTAATCGTAGAGGCTAGACCCATAGAAAATCCCCTGCGGGGGATTTTCTATGGGATAGTTTGTGAAGGAGCCTTGGTGAGTAATAATTACCAACGAACCTTAAGAGTATTGGGGCCAGTTCGGCCTGCAGCCTCCTCCAAAACGATCCCTGATTTACCACTCTGGCGTTCCAGCAACTGCAACAGAACAATGAGGCGGGCTTCGCTTAAAGGCCGCGCTTGGCTTGGCAGGATGACAGTGAACGCCTGCCGGCCCTGCGTTACTTCCCGAAACAGCTTCCGTAAGGGGGCATTATCGGCTTCGGCCACCCATTGGTTGGTGCCAGCGTAACGTAGCGTAGCTTCTCCAGCAAAGGTCTGCCATGGCATTGCCATCAGGGCTATCAACAGCCCGGCAGAAAGCAAGAATCCTCTAGCGGGCGCAGCGTACATCGTAGCCGAACACCTGCCGCAGGCCTGGCTCGTTGCACTGAACCTTGGCTTGCTGGATTAAATGCGTGACCAACATGGCCTCAAAATCTTGCGTTTGGGCCTGAGTAAGCGCTGTTTGCGCGGCTTGAGGCGTGCCGGTTGGTTGGCCAGCTTCCCGTGCGACCAACTGCACCACCAGCAAGTCATCGCCATTGGCCAGGGCAGTGGGGAAGGTGGTGCCGGGGGTTGCGGCCAGCAGGTCGTTTTGCCGGGCTTCCAGCCAACGCGGCAAGGGGGAATTACCACCAAGAGTTAAGGATTCGATGGACGCCTTCACCCCCGCCTGCGCGGCCGCTTCGGCCAAGCTACGGTTGCCCGTAGCCGGAGCACGGGCTGCTCCAATCAAGGCTTCGGCACTGGCTTTAAGGGCCAATTGGGCTTGCAGCGCACGCCAGTCCTGCGTCACGCGGGTGCGAATCTCGGCCAAGGGGGGCAGGGTTGCAGGTTCAACCACGGTCGTTTCAAGGTAGGCAAGCCCGCCGTTTTCCAGCGTAATGGGCGCACTGGTTGCCCCAACCGCAGTGGCAAACAGGGCTTGCAACAGCGCCGGTGGCGTTGCTTCATCGGCAGCCGTAACGCGGGGCAGTGGGCGTAGCACCAAGCCATTGGCCTTGGCAACCTCGGCCAACGATTGCCCGCCAGCCAGCGCATCATCCACTTGGGTCAGCAACTGTTCCAGCATGGTTTGAGTTTCGGCCTGTACCAGTGCCTCCCGAATGGCATTGCGAACCTCGGCCAGCGGCTTCACGGAGGCAGGGCTGATGGCGTCAACCCAGATAAGGTGCCACCCAAAAGGTGTTTGAACCGGCGTTGAAAGCTGGCCGACCGGCAAGCCAAATGCCATGTTGGCAAACCCCGGTACGACGTCGTCGCGCTTGATAGAACCCAAGCTGCCACCCTTTGTCCCTAAGTTACCAGGGTCGATGGAAACAGCATTGGCCTCGCGGATAAAATCGTCGCTAGTCTGGATGGTGCCCTGCAACGCTGTAGCGCTGCTGAGGGTGCTCACCAGTATATGCCGTACTTCACGGGTCTCGGGGGTATTGTAGGCGGCTTGATTGGCCTCATATTCTTGCGCGATGCGTGATTCGGGGATGCTCAGGGTATTGCTGAGACTGGCGGCAGAGAGTTCCAGCACCTGCCCACTGCGCACTTCGGGGAGCTCGTAGGCTTTTGGGTTAAGCTTGTAAAAATCTTCAAGCTGATTGGCGGTTGGGGCTTCAGCCACCGGGCCAGCCTTAAGTGTGGCAACCTGCAGTTTTAAAACGCTGGCAGCCGCCGTTGCCTGCGGCAATGCCAGGGCTTCGGGCACCGGTGCTAACTGCAACAGGCCTGAAAGGTTACGGATGCTAAGGTCGCTGGCCATCTCGCGTTCGAACTGGGCGGGGCTGCGGCCCATCTGGGCCAACGCACTGCGGTAACGCGTGGCATCGAACTGGCCAACTTCGTTTTGAAACGGAGGGAGCGCGGCAATTTCCTCCTGCAGGCGGCGGGTTGCGGGTTGCAAGTGCATGGCTTGGGCAGTTTGGCGTAATACGGCGCTGACAATGCTGGCCTCAACCAACTGCTCGCCCATTTGCAGGCCTTGACGTTGCTCGGGCGTTAAGGGGCCGCCCAGCGCCTGCTCGATTTGTTGCGAACGCGCCCGCAGCTGGGTTTCCAGCGAGACCAAAGTCACGGGCTCACCGTTGACCTCAAGCCCATGGGGGCTGCTTTGGGCTTGTAAAAAGCTTTCAATCCCCCAAGCAGCAAAGGCCAGAATGAGCGCGAAGAGCAGAGCTTTGGCGGCTTTCGTCGCGCCAAACAGACGGAATTTTTCCAACACCATGGGTGCTTTCTTGTCATGAAATCTCTCATGAGGCAACCAGGTGAGGGGCCAAGAATTGATGATTCGGCACGCAGAGGGCTTGCCGCTTGGCAGGCACGCTGCTACAAGCAGCCTCATGTTGAGCATTCTGATGATTGTAAATACCTGCGTCGCTGTGGCGCTGGTCGTGCTAATTCTGCTGCAAAAAACCGACCCTGCCGCTGGTGGCATGTTTGGGGGAGTTGGGGGAGGCGCCCAGACCGTGGTGCGTAACCCCTTGGCGCGTCCAACCTCATGGCTTGCGGCACTTTTTATGGTGCTATGCCTGGCCATGGCTGTGGTGGGCAAAGAAGGCGGCAAGGGCGCGGTTGAATCAGTCATGGCCGACGCGGCCCCTGCGGCACCAAGCCCGGCAACCCTTCAGGCAGGGATGATACCGGGCATGCCGTTGGCGTTGATATCGCCAGCCACCGTGGTTAGCCCTGTTGCCGCACCTACCACAGCCAGCCCAAGCACAGAGGTGTCGGTCAGCCCGTCTCAGGGGCCTCAGCAGTAGGCTGCCGACAATGGTTGCTACCGCCCCCCTGAGCAAAGCCAAAGCCAGTTCAGTACCAACCTCTCCGCGTCTCACGCGGTTTATTTTTGTGACTGGCGGGGTGATGAGCTCACTCGGCAAAGGCTTAACGGCCAGTGCTTTGGCAGCAGTGCTGCAAGCGCGTGGCTTTAGCGTGATACAGCAAAAGCTGGATCCTTACCTCAATATCGACCCCGGCACCATGTCGCCCTTTCAGCACGGCGAGGTGTATGTGACCGACGACGGCGCCGAAACTGACCTCGATTTGGGCCACTACGAACGCTTTACAGGCGTGCCGACCAGTCGCCTTTCCAACCTAACAGCAGGGCAGGTTTATTGGAACCTATTACAGGCCGAGCGCAAAGGCGAGCTGCTTGGTAAAACGGTTCAGGTCGTGCCCCATGTCACCAATGCCATTAAAGCCCACATCGAGAAGCTGGACGGCTTGGCAGATTTTGCACTGGTTGAGGTAGGCGGAACGGTTGGTGATATTGAAAGCATGGCGTTCATTGAAGCCATTCGGCAGTATGGCCAGAGCCTGCGTGGTAACAGTGGCAAGGAGTGCCGTAACCACGCCTGCTACCTGCACCTTACCTATGCGCCCTACCTTCAGGCAGTAGGTGAGGTAAAGACCAAGCCAAGCCAGAATGCGATTAGAGATTTGCTGCATTTTGGCATTCAGGCCGATGTGGTGGTGGTACGGAGCGACAGAGCCATTGGCGAGAGCGAACTTGGTAAAATAGCCATGTTTGCAGGGCTTCCACCCAGCCATGTGGTCAACTGCCCCGACAGCGACAGCATCTATCGCGTTCCCGTAACCCTTCACGATGCGGGGCTGGATGAAGCGGTGCTCGACCACTTTGGCGTAAGTGCCCCTCAGCCCGACCTAACCGGGTGGCAGCGCATTGCCAACATTACCAGCAGCCCACCGCGCACCGTGACCATTGCGGTGGTGGGGAAGTATGTGCAGCTGGGCGATGCCTACAAGAGTTTAAACGAAGCCCTGCTGCACGGCGGCTTTGCCCACGATGCCAAGGTGAAGATCAAGTTTGTTGATAGCGAAGCCCTCGAGCAGGAAGACGACGCAGCCTTGGCAACCGCGCTGGCCGATGCCGCTGCAATTCTCATCCCTGGTGGGTTTGGTGCCCGCGGAACAGAGGGGAAGGTTCGGGTCATACGGTGGGCGAGGGAAAACGGAATTCCCTTTTTAGGGATTTGTTTGGGCCTCCAGATGGCCATTACCGAATACGCCCGTAACAAAGCTGGTTTGGTGGGCGCCGACAGCACCGAGTTTACCGAAGACAAAGGGTTACCCAAACACCCCGTGATTTGCCAAATGACCGAATGGCAAACGCCCGACGGCCAGCTGATGACCCGCGAAGCAGGGGGTAATTTGGGTGGAACGATGCGGCTGGGCTCCTATCCAGCTAAATTGCAGGATGGTAGCCTTGCCGCCAGGGTATATGGCACCACCGAGATTCGTGAACGTCACCGCCACCGCTACGAGTTTAATCCCCGCTACCGCGAAGTACTTGAACAAGCTGGCTTGGTTTTTAGTGGCCTTTCGCCTGAAAACAAGCAGCTCTGTGAAATCATTGAGTTGCCGCAGGCCGTGCACCCGTTCTTCCTGGCCGTTCAATATCACCCCGAATTTCAGAGCACACCCTTAAAGCCCAGCCCGCTCTTTGCCGCCTTTGTGCAGGCAGCCTTGGCCCAAAAGGGTTAATGGAGTTAATGGCAGGGAGCAGGCGCGCGCGGCAGCCTGACCCCGTCGCCGTGGTCTTATTTTATAACCACGCTGTAGGCGTAGGTTGAGAAGACGCGCAGGTCAAACCGTTCGGCAAGGCCATCGAAGGCCTGAGCTAGCTGCTTGAAGAACGGTATTTTGTTGAAATATCCCTGACCGTAAAACACGAATTGTTTGGCCTCGGAGAACCCAAAGCTCCGGAGCCTTGCAACCTGCCGATGCAGGGTATTGCACTCGCGGTAGTAGGCGGGGAACTTAGGGGTGTCATCCCACGTACGGTTGGGGAAGAAGTGCTTCAGCAGGCGACTGGAGAGGTCTTCCGGCATCAGGTAATTAAGAATAAAGACCGGATGAAAGAGCGTTGGGTGGAACTGCAACGAAACCCCACCCTGACGCAACAGCCGGTGCAGGTTGGTATAGAACGCAGGGCCATCCTTCACGTGTTCCTGCACCATTTTGCTGAACACCAAGTCATACTGATTGGCAAAGCCATCCGGGACGTTCTGCGTAACATCAAAGCAGGCCTGTTGTACCGGAAAGGTGATACGGTCCAGCTCGGATTGCCAAATATCGTTGGCGGTATAGCGTATATTATAGGTTTGAATTTCCTCGGGGGTAAACAGGGGGCTGCGGCCAGCACCAATTTCCAGCACATCCTTACCCTTGGCAAGCTCCAGCAGCGTTGGTTTATAGGCATCCCAAGCCATCGTATAACGACGGTGGGCAATACGGGTGGCAATGGTCGCGAGGATTGGATTCATAGCGCAGCCTATAGCCCCATCACGTTAAGGTTGTCAAACGACTGTTAAACCGCCTGAACTTCCCGCACCTCGCTAAGGTGTTGGCGTAGCATGGTTTCTACCCCTGTTTTAAGCGTTGCGGTGGAGGAAGGGCAGCTGGAGCAGGCCCCATGCATTTCCAGAAACACGATGCCATTGTCGAAGCCACGAAAGACAATATCGCCGCCATCTTGAGCCACCGCCGGGCGCACCTTGTCGTTAATCAACTCTTCAATTTTTGCCAACAGGGCAGGGTCGGCTGCGGTGTTGCCAAGCATGGGGGCAGCGGCAGGAGCCTTGCCTTGCAGCACTGGGTCACCACTTTTAAAGAAGTCTTCCAGCACCGGAATTAAGGACGCGTTAATGTCCTGCCAACTCAGGCCTTCCTGACGGGTAATGGTAAAGAAATCGCTGCCGATGAAGACCCCAACCACCCCTTTGGCCCGAAACATCCGCCGCGCCAGCGGGCTGCGTTCTTCAGCGCTTTCGGGAGTTGGAAAATTGGCCGAGCCGCCGGGAATCAGCAACCGCCCGACATTGTACTTCAGCGACTGCGGGTTAGGGGTCTTTTCCGTACGAATTGTAAGTTCATCATCCATACCCGTTTGTAGGGCTTTTGGCGGCTAGGCTCAACCCCCTAAAAAGTAGGGTTATACCACCCCAACGCGGGCAGCCAAGGCGGCGCGGATGAAGTCGTCGAGGTCGCCATCGAGCACCGCCACCGTGTTGCTGGTTTCAACATCGGTGCGGAGATCCTTCACCATTTGGTAGGGTTGCAGCACGTAACTGCGGATTTGGTGGCCCCAACCAATCTCGGTTTTGGTAGAAGCCAGCTTGTCGCGCTCGGCCTGTTGCTTTTGCAGCTCCAGCTCATACAGCTTGGCTTTCAAAAGGTTGAGGGCAATCTCGCGGTTACGGTGTTGGCTTCTATCCTGCTGGCAGGCCACCACGGTGTTGGTGGGCAGGTGGGTCAGGCGAATGGCGCTGTCGGTCTTGTTCACGTGCTGGCCGCCCGCGCCGCTGCTGCGGTAGGTATCCACGCGAACTTCGCTCATGTCGACGGTAATCTCAATACTCTCATCCACTTCGGGGTACACAAACACGCTGGCAAAACTGGTGTGGCGGCGCGCGTTGCTATCGAAGGGTGAAATCCGCACCAAACGGTGCACCCCGCTTTCAGTTTTGGTGAGGCCGTAGGCAAAGGCCCCTTCAAACTTGAGCGTGGTGCTTTTAATCCCAACCTGATCGCCCAGTGCTTCATCCAGCAATGTAACCTTAAACCCGCTGCGTTCGGCCCAGCGGCGGTACATGCGGGCCAGCATGGCGGCCCAGTCGCAGCTTTCAGTCCCGCCTGCACCGGCATGGATTTCGATGTAGCAAGCTGCGTTATCCAAGTCTCCACCCAACAGGCACTGGGTTTCCAGTCGTTGGGCTTGCGGCAGCAGGGCTGCCAGTTGGGTTTCTGCCTCGGCAATACTGCTGGCGTCGGCCTCGGCCTCGCCAAGCTCGAGCAGCGTTTTGGCGTCGCTGAGTTGGTTGGCGATGGCATCGTACTGGCTAAGGCGGGTTTCCAAGGCGGCCTTAGCCTTCACCACAGGGCGCGCGGCCTGTGCGTCGTTCCAGAACGTTGGTACGGCGATTTGGGCTTCCAGCCCCGCTAAGGCATCACGCGCGTGGGGGAGGTCAAAGGCTCCTCCCGAGCAGGCCAAGCGCCTGCTCGATTTGGCTGATGAGGGTGATGGTTTCGGCGCGCATCTAAAAAATCCCAAAACTACGCAGCAGATTTTCCATATTGCCGGTCTCTTCAGGCGTGGTGCTGCCGCCGGGTGCGAGACCGAGCGGGTCATCGACAAACGCCGGAGTTTCCTGTGTAGGCGCGGTACCGGGCAAGAAGGCCTCGGCCATGGTGCGTTCGGTATTAACTCCCGGCAGCAGGCCGCTGGCGGCATCGACGCGCACAAACTCCAGCCCTTCGGGGACGGAAAACTCTTCAACCGGAGTTCCATCCAGTGCCGCGGCTACAAAATCGCGCCAGATCGGAATGGCCGTACGGCCACCCGTTTCCCCCACGCCCATGCTGCGGGGGGTATCGTAACCAACCCATACCCCTACCGCGAGGCTAGGCGTAAAGCCAATGAACCAGGCATCGTTATAGTCGTTGGTCGTTCCTGTTTTGCCTGCCACCGGGCGATTGAGCGACCGCAGCGCAAACGCAGTCCCACGCTGCACCACCCCTTGCAGAATCGAGGTCATCTGGTAGGCAACCTGTGGGCTTAGGCCCTGTGTTGCGGCACTAGGGGGCAAGGTTGGCAGTTGGCTTGGCGTGGCACCCAGCTGCGCCAAGCAGTTTTCGCACGCAGGATGGCCGCGGTAGAGCGTGGTACCAGCGGCGCCCTGGACACGGCGCAAGTAACTGGGTGTAAGGGCTGGCCCGCCGCGCGGGAAGCTGGCGTACGCACTGGTCATGTCAATCAGGCTAAGATTGAGGGTTCCTAATGCCACGGAAAGGTCGGTGATGGGTACACGGTCGGTAATCCCCAAACGCTGGGCTACATCGGCAATCCGGCGCAGGCCGACATCTTGGGCCAGCCGCACGGTCATCAGGTTACGGCTCTTTTCCAATCCTTCGCGTAAGGTGGTATTGCCACCAATTTTATTGTCGTAGTTATGGGGCTTCCATTCATTGTCACCTGTACGGAAGACTACGGGTGCATCCAGCACCGTACTGGCTGGCGTGTAGCCATTTTCCAGCGCAGCCGCATAGACAAAGGGCTTAAAGGCGCTCCCCACTTGCCGCTTGGCCTGAACGGCTCGGTTAAAGCCGATGCCTTCGCCCAAACCCCCCACCATGGCGAGCACTTCGCCGCTTTGCACATCCATCGCAATCAGGGCACCTTGAATTTGCGGCAGCTGTTCTAACCCAAAGGTGCGGGGAGTGGCAGCATCGTTATGCGGCTGCGGCTTGACCAAGACCACATCGCGCGGCTTGAGCCACCCTGCCGGGTTGCCGCGTCCAGTCCAGCGGGCCGAGGCATTATCGAGCAGGCCTTCTTCGCCACTCGGCAACCCCAGCGTCACCTTGCCATCTTTGATGCGCAGCACCACGGCAGGTGTGCCAAGGCGTTCGCTATGGATATAGCGGCCAACAATCTCATCCAATTGGGGCTGCCAGTCGGTCAGGCTTTCCATTCTGGCAAGCGGGCCGCGCCAGCCTTTGCGGCGGTCGAAAGCCCGCAAGCCATTATAGACCGCAGTTTCTGCCTTCTTCTGCAGGCCCAAATTAAGCGTGGTATAGATGGCCAAGCCATCTTCGTACAGCGCCTTTTCCCCGTACTGTTGAATGGCAAGGCGGCGAATGAATTCGGCGAAGTGCGGGGCATCCTCGCCCTGCTTGAGAGGGCTTAGCTGCAAGGTGAGGGGGGCGGCAATGGCGGCGGTGGCCTCGGTGGCAGAAATCATACCCTCGGCCTCCATCCGGCGGATGATGATATCGCGTCGGGCGGTGGCAGATTTGGGGTTCCGCACGGGGTTAAACCGGCTAGGAGCCTGGGGCATACCGGCCAACATGGCGCGTTCGCCGATGCTCAGTTCGGTAAGTTTTTTAGAAAAATAGGTTTGGGCTGCGGCGGCAATCCCGTAGCTGCCATTACCAAGGTAAATCCGGTTAAGATACAGCTCCAGAATCTCGTTTTTGGAATAGGCACGCTCAATCTGCCAACTCAAAATCAGCTCTTTAATCTTGCGGGTAAAGGTGCGTTCCGATGACAGCAGAAAGGTTTTGGCAACCTGCTGGGTAATGGTGCTGGCGCCTTGGGTTCGGTGGGTAAAGATATTCACCAATGCGGCGCGTACAATGGCTTTAAAGTCGAAGCCACCATGCTGGTAAAAATCGGCGTCCTCGGCTGCCAAAAAGGCTTGGATGACGGGTTTAGGGATTTCGGCAATGGGCACCCATGTCCGGCGCTCGGTGGCGTACTCGGCCACAATCTCGCCTTCGCGGTCGTACACTTTAGAAATAAGAGCCGGGCGATATTCGCTGATACCGCGAAAGTCGGGCACCTGCATGGAAAAGTACAGCAGAACGGCCCCAAGGATTAATCCAAAGGCCAACAGCCCCAACGCCGTAACCCACGCCAAGGCTTTAAGCCACGGGAAGCGCTTGACCCGTGCCACGGTTCCTGCGGCGTTGCCGCGCGTGCTTCCTTGGCGATTGATTGTCATGAGACTTGCTTAACCTAATATGGACAAGAGATAAAGCGTATGATTACTCGGCACCGCTGCTGGCATTGGCCGGGCGGTTGGCAATCAGAAAGTAAACATCATCGGTCGGGCCGGGGGTTAATTCCACCCGCAACACGCCACCCGCCAGGTTGCCGTCATCGCCGTTCATCACGCTGTGGGCATCGCGGGCCAGACTGTCCTTCACCTTGGTTAGCTTGAGCCACGTACCGCAAATCCCGCCGGTACACTCAACGGGTGGCACGCCGTTCACATCCAGTCGCCCTTCAACCAGCGAATACTCTCCGTACAGCCTTGAACGGGCGCTTAACATGCCGTCGATATAGGGGCCATTCCAGCCCTGATAGCCGCCGTCGTTGTTGATGAGGTCGGTAAACTTAAGCGTATGTTCACCGGTCGCGAGGTGGAACTCGGTATAGGCCTTTTTCATGTTCTGCAGCTCGGTATTGAGGGCTGTAACGCCTGCTTGGCTGAAGATGTTAATCGCCGCCACCCCAGCCACCACCGAAAGCAGGCCAAAAATAGCCAAGGCAATGCGGGCATCCAAGCCAAACATGGCCCCGGATTGACCCAAGAAATGCGGAGTTTTAAGAGTTTTCATGCTTGATACCTTGAAAGAAAAACGCATCAAATGCTAGAGCCGACAGGGCCTTGCCAGAGGTTTTTTATGCTGTTAAGAGTAGCATGAAACAAGGCAACCCCCTTAGCGCAAGGAGGCGGCAATGCTGCCAAAACTTTTCCTCTCGGCCGAACCACTTCGCCAAGAAATTGCAGAGCTCTTTCTGCTCTATGGCCCGCAACTTCATAGGCTTAGCCAAGACAATTTCCTCCCGGAAGTTCTGCAGCTTAGGGAATTTATGTCGGGGGTAGGTGCCAAGATTGATGCGGTTGAACAAGCCCTCAGCGCCACGAAGGAAGCACGTGGTCCTGTGGTGACGACGCACGCCTATCTGCAGCAACGCAGAGACTTTAACACGCTGATTGAGAAAACGAAAAAGAATATTTTGGCAGTAAAGATACGCTTGGGATTGGCCAAACAGCCACGCACCAAGCCCCATGGCCAGAAGAAGCGTGATAAAAAACCCATGCGGAACCCGACACCGCTGCGGCGACTGAGCGACAGCCGCAAAGTTAGGGTGGCTGTCCGGGCCCAGCGTTACCGCACCCATCGCAGTGTCAAGGCCCCCTTGGGGCCGGCTGGAGACGATTCTGGCGACCCCCCCTCAGATGAGGAAAGGGGTCGTCATTTATCGTAAAAGTATAGCTATTTGAGTGTTTTAAGCCACGCTATTAAATCGGCACGTTCGGCTGGGTCTTTAATCCCATTAAATTGCATTTTGTTGCCAGGCAGGTAGGTGCGGGGGGCTTCCAGAAAGCCGTCCAAGGCTGCTTCGTCCCACACCGCACCAGCGGTATGCTTTTCCATAATGGCTGAAGAGTAGTTAAATCCGGATGCATGGCCGAATTTTCCTCCATAAACCCCCCATTGGTTAGGCCCAACCCGATTGGGGCCGCCGTTATCAAAGCTATGGCAGGCCTTGCATTTGGCCGAAATCTTCTCACCACGGCCTACATCGGGGGTATAGCTGGCGCGGTCGAAGGCGGGGGCAGCGGCCACGGCCACCCCGCTGGCTTCTTGGGCGGCGTCAGCTCCGGCCACCAAAACCTTGGTTTCTTCCTTGTGGGGGATGATAGAGCCCGTGAGCAGCCACGTACCGCCAAAGTACGTAACAGCAAACAATTCAGCAACAATAACAGTATAAACAAAGGCTTTTGTGGCGGGTGAGAGCGACATGGTGCATTCTTTTATTTCTAGGAATTACATAGGCAAACTGGGGCTGGGCCGTCAAGTCTTTCTGGGCAACGGTGCCCAAGGCTTGACAAGCCCTGTGGCGCTGTGGCAAGTGCCACCCTACAAAGCTTTACATCAAGCTCCAGACAAGGAAGAACGACCATGGCTACTAAGCGCACCTATCAACCCAGCAAAGTCGTGAAGAAGCGTAGCTGTGGCTTTCGCGCGCGGATGAAGACCAGCGACGGTCAGAAGATTTTGAAGCGCCGCCGTGCCCATGGCCGTAAGCGCCTGACCACCGCGCCGCTGAAGCGTTACCAAAAGTAGGCGAGTGCCCTTTATGGGCCTAACGCCAGCTTTAAAGGCCCGTATTCTGACGAAACGGGCCGATTTTTTGCGTATTAAAGCAGCAGGGGTGCGCGTGAGTACCCCGAGTTTTACCCTGCAAGCCTTACCCGATGACAACCCAACGGCCCTTGCGATTGGCTTTACCTGCGCCAAGCGAACCTTTCGTACGTCGGTGGCCAGCAACCGGGGGCGTCGCCGGCTTAAGGCTGCATGGCAGCGCGTAGCAGGGCAGGTGCCAGCTGGGTTTATGCTGGTACTGGTTGGCAAAACAACCGTACTAACCCATGGGTTTGCTGCACTGGTTAGTGATTTGCAGCAAGCGCTGACGCGGCTTCCAGTCGCGCGGCCAACAGCCCCACCGTCAGCAACTGGGGGAGTACCGCAGGGTTAGGGTTTTCTGGTGTATAGAGCAAATACAGCGGCACGCCTTTACGCCCGTGCTTACTCAGCTCGGCCGTGATGAGGGCGTCTTGGCGGGTCCAGTCGCCCCGCAGCAGCAGCACCCGATGCTTGGCAAAGAGCGCTTGGGCCGCTTGGGTATTGAGCACCGTGGCTTCCGTCACCTTGCAAGTGAGGCACCAGTCAGCGGTAAAATCAACAAATACAGGTTGCCCAGCAGCCTGACCAGCTGCCACCGCCGCGGCGCTCCAGGGCTGCCAAAGGCTGCTAGCCGGTTTAAACAGCGTGGCCACTCCGCCAAGGCCTGCGATCACCCCAATCCCCAGCAGCATCACCCCAAACAGGCGCCAGCGGGCTGAAGCCAGCCGCCCAAACACCCAAAGCCCCAAGGCCAGCATCAAGCCTAGGGCAAACAAGGCAAAGGTTGGAACCTGACTAGTAAGGCTGTTAAACACGTAGGCCAGCCAAAGCGCCGTGGCCAGCATCGGCCAACCCAAAGCATGCTTGAAGGTGGCCATCCATGATCCCGGCTTGGGTAGCTTCCGTAACAGGGCTGGCCACGCTGCCAACACCAGAAAGGGCGCCGCCATTCCCAAACCCAGACTTAAAAAAACTGCCAGCGTTGCCGCCCAAGGCTGCGTTAGGGCAAAGGCCATGGCGCCACCCATAAAGGGCACGGTGCATGGGGTGGCTACAATCACGGCCAGTACCCCCGTGGCCGCCGAACCGCCCAAGCTCTGGCGGGTACCGCGGCCAGCCAGTTGGGTGAGGCGGGTCCCAAGCTCAAACAACCCAAAAAAGTTCAACGCCAAAGCCAACATCAGCAAGCTCAGCCCTGCCACCACCAGGGGTTGCTGCAAATGAAACCCCCACCCCACGCTGGCCCCACCGGCCTGCAGCAGAGTGACCAACAGGGCAAAAGCGCCAAAGCTAAACAGGATGCCAGCGGTATAGGCCAGCGTGTGGCGCACCCGTTCGGGGCCATGATGGTGTTTGACCAGCGCGAGTACTTTAAGGCTCAGGACAGGCAAGACACAGGGCATCAGGTTAAGAATCAGTCCGGCCACAAACGCAAAAAAGAGGGCTGAGAGCAGCCCGTATCCACCCCCATGACCAGAGGTATCGGCACCAGCCTGCGGCGTTGAAGCAGGCGGAAGGGGGATGGCAAACTGAAATCCATTCCCCTGGGCATCGCGGATGATACCCTCCAGCATGGTGGGCGCTGGAATGGTGGCTGAGTCGAGCGTGAGGGTGAGGGTATTTCCACGCAAGGTTT
>JAIXXE010000021.1 GCA_027490875.1 Alphaproteobacteria bacterium | reverse complement strand
CAGGTCGTCGCCCAACGGGTTAAAGGTTCCTTCCGTCAGCAACAGTTGGCCTTCGCGGGTGCGCAAGTCGTATTGCAGGTTTTTAAACGCGGTGATGCTGGCGGGCAAAATCAGCAGCATCACACCATAAAGTAAAGCCACGACACAGGCAGCCCAACCTAGCAAAGGCCCATAGCCCCACCGAGGCGACAGCCCACTGGCCAGCAGCGCGGTGGTTTCGTAGTCATCTTGCAAGCGTCGGCACACGGCAATGGCTGCCGCCAAGGTCGCCAAGGGTAGTATCAGTATAAGCAAACGCGGAATGAGCAAGGAGGTGATTTCCAGAAATACCCCTACCCCAAGCCCCTTGTTTACCAAAAAATCGAGAAACCGCAAGCTCTGCAACAGCCACACCAAGGCCAGCAACCCAAGCGCATAAAACACGGTAGCCCGCGCTACGGCGTACCCAATATACCACGGAATAATCCTGAGAACGCGCATGCAGCATTACCATAAACGTGCTTGCCTCGATGCGCAAGACGCCCTAAAGTACGCCACTGTTCAACCCGTAAAGAAGAATTTTATATGCCACACTTCACACTTTCTGCTCAACGTCTTACCCCGAATGCCGCTAAAAAACAGGTGGTTGTCTTTGCCGAAAAAGGTGGCAAGCTTACGCCAGCAGGACAAGTGGTGGATGAAGCCTTGGGCGGGTTTATCAAGGCCGCGCTTAAGGGCAGCCGCTACCAAGGCGGCCTGGGTGAAGTAACCCGCCTTACTGTAGGTGGCGGGGCTATCCGGCAAGTGGTGGTGGTTGGGGTTGGTAAGCTGACCGATAGCACTGCCAGTTGGTGGCACATTGGCTTGGCGCTGGGGAAATCGCTCGATAGCCTGGGCGTGAAAGAGGCCACCGTGGCGCTGGGCGACCTAACCGCCAACACCACCGAATGCGCCCTTAAAATGGCTGAAGGCATTCACATGGCCATGTACCGCTACGACCATTTCAAGACCGAGCTGAAAGACCATCAGCAGCCCTGCTTTGAAAGCCTTACAATTCTTACCTCAACCCGCAGCGCGCGCGAGGTTGAAGAGCAATGGCCGCTCACGCAAAAGCTGCTGGCAGGGAACGACACCACCCGCACCGCACAAAATACTCCGCCCAATCTGGCCAACCCGCAGTACATGGCCGATGAAGCCAAGAAGCTGGAAAAGCTTGGCATAAAGGTGGAAGTTTTTGAAGAAAAGCAGCTTAAAAAAATGGGGTGTAACCTTATGTTGGCAGTGGGCGGCAGCGCCGCCGAGGCCGACCAACCCCGCCTGATTACCATGCACTACACGGGCGCCGGCAAGGATGCCCCCACCTACGCGATTGTGGGCAAGGGGATTATGTTCGACACCGGCGGCTATAACGTCAAGCCCGGTAATTCCATGCGTGGGATGAAGTTCGATATGTCGGGTGCCGCCGCCGTGCTGGGTGCCATGCAGGCACTGGCTGCCCGCAAGGCCAAGGTGAATGTGGTCGGCACCATGGCCTGCGCCATGAACATGATTGGCACCACCAGCTTTGTGATGGATAGCGTGTATAAGGCCTACAACGGGACCACGGTAGAAATTGGCCATACCGACGCCGAAGGCCGTTTGGTGCTGGCCGATGCGGTGGCCTATACCCTTGAAAAGTTCAAACCCGAAGCGTTGGTGGATTTGGCAACCCTCACGGGCGCCTGCATGGTTGCCTTGGGTGCTAAGTACGCAGGGCTTTTCACCAACAAGGATGCCCTTGGCAACCAGCTGAAAAAGGCTGGCGAGAGTGTGGGCGAACTGCTGTGGGAACTGCCCAGCGATGACGACTACCAAAGCAAGAGCGATGTTGCTGATATCTGTAACGACAGTGCCGGTGGCTGGGGTGGTGCCAGCGTAGGTGCAACCTTTGTGAAAAAGTTTGTGGGCAAGACTTCCTGGGCGCACCTGGATATTGCTGGCACCGCCAACGCCGAGAAAATTGCCGGCAGCAATAAGCACCTGGCGGGTGGCACCGGCTTTGGCCAGCGCCTGCTGGTGGCATGGCTGGAAGGCTTGCAACAGGCCGACAATGTCTCTGCCAAGCGCCGTGGGCGCCCGGCCAAGGCCACCGCAGTTGCCCTGGATGCGACCGGTGCTAAACGTGGCCGTGGCCGCCCACGGAAAATGCTTTAAAATAGGTTAGTAATCCTAGCGATTTTTTATATCTCATGCTGTAGACTCACCGAATGAAAGCCCTCCTCCTTCTCCTCTTATTCTGCACAATGCTGATTGGAACCAAGACAATGGCCGATACACCTGAACCCGCTTACACCCTCGTGAAAACCGAAGGTGCCTTTGCGCTGCGTGACTATCCGGCCCAGCTCGCTGCCGACCTTACCCTAACCGGCGACGACGCCAGCATGAACCAAGCCTTCCGGATTCTGGCCAACTATATCTTTACCGAATACCCTTCGGGCAAGATTGGCATGACTGCCCCCGTGACGGTCGAGCGGGCGATTGGCATGACCGCACCCGTAACCACTGCGCAGAGCGAAGGCCAAGCGTACATGCGGTTTTTCATGCCCAGCCGCTACACCAGTGCAACGTTGCCCAAACCCGCCGATGCGCGCATCAAGATTGTGGAAGTGCCAACCCGCCGCATTGCGAGCATTCAGTTCAGTTGGTGGCTTACCGATGCGGCGGCTGCCAAACACGAGGGCTTGTTGCGCGATTGGCTGCGGTCACATCAGCTAAAGCCAAAGGGCAAAGTTGAACGTCAGGTCTTTAACGACCCCTTCACCTTGCCGTGGAATCGCCGCAACGAACTTTGGCTGGAAGTTTCGCCCTAATGGTTGCTACCCTCGTTCAGGTTACCACCCCTGCCATGTGGGCCGCGTACCACCGTATCCGTAAGGCCGAGCTATGGGACGCCCGTGGCCGTACCACCCCCCTTTATAATCCCAACCACCCCGATGAGACTAAGCCCAATCATACCCCATTGCTTTTTCTACTGAATGAGGTTGGCGTAGGCACCACGCGGCTGGATGACCTTGGAAATGGGCGTTTTTGCGTTCGGTTGGTGGCGATTGACAAAGCCTTCCAAGGCCAAGGCTTGGGGCGGACCATGCTGATGCAAACCCTGCAGCGGGCGCGAGACCAAGGCGGCACCGACATGGTGGTGAATGCCGACGAATCCGCAGTTGGCTACTACCGCGCCTGTGGTTTTGAAGAGCACAGCTGGAACCCCGAAGAGCTAAAAACTCCCATGGGGGAAGGTTTAACCCAGATGCGACGCGCGCTATGACAACGTTGGCGTTTTATCAGGTTCAGGATACCATGCCTGCGGGTGTTGATACCGTACTCCCCCCTCTCCTTTCCAAAGCGATTGATAACTCCCCGGTGCTGGTGATAGCACCCACGGCCACGCGGGCTCAACGACTCGATGAAGGGCTTTGGGGTGGCCTCGGTAACTTGGGGCCGAGCAGTTTTTTGCCGCACGGCACACCCGCCAAAGGCCGCCCCGACCGTCAGCCTGTTTTACTGATAAACCTCGAGGAGGACGCAGACTGCACAGCCTTTATGGCGCACCATAAGGGGCCAAGGCTGCCAATTGTTTTGGCAGGCGCCGAAAGCGCGTTGGCACCCCTGCTAACCTGTACGCCCGAAAAGATTTGTTACCTGTTCAGCGCCATGCCCGCCGATGTTGAAAGGGCACGTTTGCTCTACCAACAGCACAAAGCAGCGGGGCAAACGCTGCAGTATTACAAGCAGGAAAACGGCCGTTGGGTAGGCAAAGTCTAAACGCCCCCGCAGGGGCGTCGTTAGGTTATTGCTGTTACTCGCTTAGGCGTACTTCGGCCGTCACGTTCACCTGCACATCGCTTTCGCCACCCTGGGCCACAGGTGTGGGCATCGACGCATCTTCTGCCTTCATCGCCATGCTGCGAACCATGGTGTTAAATGCCACGGGTTGCGGGTTAAAGCCGTTGGTGTCAATCCGCACGAACCTTACTTTGTTCATGCCCAAGGCCTTCGCCATGCTGCTGGCACGGGTACGAATGTTCTTCAGGGCTTCGGTCGTTAAGTCATCGCGCAGGGCATCGCTGGCATCGCGGCTTAGGTAAAAATTAAGGCCATTGACTCCAAAACCAGCTTGCTGCAAGGCCCCGACCAAATTAAGCAGGTCATCACGGTTGCTGCCATCGATGTTGAGCTGCTGATTGGCCTGCCAAAAGGCCTTGGCCTCACGCTCGGCTGGGCTCCAGCGCGGTGTACCGTCGGGTCGTGGCGCTGGTTCGGGGGGGTAACTTTTCCACGTATTGTAACCGGCAGTTGTTACCTTCAGCCCCTGAACTTTGGTATAGAGCGCCCGAGCCTGCTGCATTTTTTCGTTCACTTGCGCTTGTGCGGCCTGCACGGTCTTGCCGGTGCCTTCTACATTCAGCGTCGCCATCACGCGGTCTTGCTGTACGGTGCGGCGGGCTTCAGCAGAAAGCGTGAGCGCCGTGCTGCCGTCATCCTTGCGGCATTGGGTGCAATCCTGTGCCATTGCGGGGGTAGCGAGGGCTACCATGAACAGGGGCAACAGATAGGTCTTCATCGCAAGGGCTTTCTTTTGTTTGGTGCGGTTGTGGGCAGTTATGGTGGCCTATCGTTGAACGCAACCGCTTTGGACGCAAGAGCTAACCTTACCTAAGGCTAGCGAATATCGTAATTAACTGTCGTGACCAAGCGCAGGCGCTTATCAATCTGCTCCGATTCACCGGTAAAGTCATCGCGCCCAAGCACTTCCACGCTGCCTTGGGTCGCGCGCCGAATCCCAATCACCTTGGCGCCGCTATCCTTGGCAAACTGTTCGGCGGCATCCCGCGCGGCATCGGTGGCTTTGCTTAACAATTCAGGTTTATAATCGTTGAGCTTGGTAAAGGCATAATTCGGGCCCCAACTGCTGGTGAGCACCACGCCCTGGCCAACCAACCGATCCAGATTATTTCGCGCCTGCTGCAAGGCTTCCAATGCCTGCGTACGCACCAATACCCCGCCCTGTACACTAAAACGTGGCCCCGTGTAACCATTGTTGTACTGATTCGCGCGGGCGTCGCTCACGCTTACATTAAGTCGGCCAAGGTCGGCCTCGGGGACACCTTGGGCCTGTAAAAAGTCCCGAATCTTTTTGCTGTCGGCACTTACTTGAGCTTGGGCCGCAGCCAGCTCGTCGGCAGTGCCTGTAACCCCCAGAGTCCACGTTGCAATATCGGCGCGTACGGGCAGCTCGGCAGCACCGCGTACCTGCACAGTGCGGTCGGCGGTGCGCATACTGGCAATCTGGCTACCCAAAACCCAGGCAAAGGCCAAGGCTGCCACTACCCAAAGCAATTGATTAAGCTGCCATTCGGGCGAAAGGTTAGGGAATTTTGACATGTCGGAGCTCTCCTTCTTCATCACTATACTCCTTATTGTTCAGTGTTATTCAATAATATTTACATCAGCCACACGTTTGTACCAAACGCCTGGCTTCAACTCATCGGCAGGGTTAAGCCCATTCATAGCCCGGAACCATTCTTCCCGCAGCGCCCCTTGCGGCAGCGACGCCGCACGCCGCGCGACTGTATCGCCTACAGCGGCCTGAAAGGTGCGAAGCTCGAGTGGCTGCAACCGCTTGGCGGCTTCTTCACTAAAAAATCTACTCTCCTGCAAGCTGGCAATCAGGGCGGCCTGTTCGCGGTCGCGTTGGGCATCATCGCGGAAGTTAAAACTCACCACCACCAAATCCTCAGTCGCGGGCAAAGCCAGGGCTAGCAATCGGCTGGGTCGATTTCCGGCACTGTTGGCCGTCCCCGTGTAGGCTTCGGCGTACTCGGGCTTGTTGGGGGCCTTCAGCGCCAGCCGCTGTAGATCACCGCGAAAGCCTAGTTGAT
>JAIXXE010000008.1 GCA_027490875.1 Alphaproteobacteria bacterium | reverse complement strand
GGCGCGCGGTGGCATCGGCATGGCCGCGCCCGTCTACCATCAATTGCTGGCCTTGCAGGGCCTCGCCGATCCCAAAGGAACCTTATGAACAACCCGCTCGATGATGCCGCGCGCAGCCCGCTCTTGAGACTTCTCGCCAGCGCCGAAGACGCCAATGAAGCACTCGCCAATTTGCTTGCGGAAGAAACGCGCCTGCTGCGTGCAGGTGCCATGAAAGACGCGCTTGCCCTCGCCCCGCAGAAAGCCACGCTCTCGCTCGCCCATGCCCGCGCCGGCCAAAACCTGCGCCATCATGCGGTGGCGCTCCATCGCCATGCGCGGGCCGAGACTCTCGCCTTTCGTGAGCGTGAGCGCGCCCTTCTGAAAGCTGCAGAAATCAATGTACGTCTTTTGGCGACCCTACGCACTGCGCTCGACTCGATTATGCGCCAAGCGCTCAACACCAAAGATGGTCCCGCCAGCCCCTACGCACGAAGTGGGACGATTGCGCCACAGAACCAGACCGGGCATCGCCTCTTATCAGTGCAGTCCTGACACGACGGGAGCGCGAGAGATGCAGCCTCCGGTGCCCCGGCTCAGCCCGCATCCCTCCGCCCTGTGACACTTTTACGCAACTGACTCAGCAAACGCGACACACCACAGACGCAACCAACGCAACGGACGCAGCACCACACACGCCGCGAAAAAATCGACCTAATCATTCGCATTTGAACGATTGGTTTGACCTCTCCGCAATCGGATCCTGTCAATGTGGCCCCGTCCGCAGGAGGTGGACGAGGTCATGGATATCGGAAACGTTACGCCACGTACCGGCGCCGTCGAACCCGTCAAGCCGGCGGACGCGCGCTATGAAAAACGCGTTACGCTGGACCAGGCCAGCGGCGAAACCGTCGCGCGCAAGGTCGACCGGTTGACCGGAGAAGTCGCGCGCCAGATTCCGGCCGAAGAAGAACTCAAATTGCAGGCTGCCATCCGCGCACTTCTCGGCAACGCTTTCGAAAAAATCGACCGCCGCGCCTGATCATTCCCGATCAATCATTGCAGCGGCGGCAATTCGGCACCGGCATGGCCGCGCAACCCGGCGGCCAAATGCCGATTGATGAAAATAATAGGCTCAAGCGCTTTCACATCCTGCTCGACAATAGCCTTCCGCATCAGCGCTTCGACATAAAGAGCAAGGTCGGCGATATTCCGTTTAATCTCAATCGGCAAAGGCGACGCTTCGTCTGCGATCGATGCCACATAGATCGACCACATTTCACGATTGCGATCGAGTGCTTTGTGAATCGCGTCGACATTCGCGGAACCACGCTTAACGAGCGTATGGAGCTCGCGCGCACACTTGTCGAGAACGGCTGCTTCGAGGGCACGACCGGTCAGGCCGTCGGCTTGCATCCGTGTATAGGCATTTTGAGCCAGAGCGGACATAAATAGTCCCTTCACAAAAACATGTATAATCAACTTCATTTAAAACGTCTTGAGCGGCCGGGAACCATCACCCGGCCGCAAAGACAAGGGATTAGTAGAGTAGGCGTGTCACGCCCTGCTCATTTTGATTGTTGATGCCCATCACAGCCTGTGTGATTTGCTGCATCGTTTGGAGCGCCTTCAGATTGTTCGACTCCTGGTTCATATCCGCCTTGATGATGGTGTCGGCATTAGACTGATAGAATGTCGCCATATCCTTATAGAAGGAGCTAAAGCCCGTGAGAGCGACCGAATGGGTCGCCAGATTCGATTGGGCATTGGTCAGGTTAGTCAGCCCGGTTGTGATCTGATTGCTAGCTTGATCGATAGCGCCATCAACACCAAAATCGAAATCATTGGCACCGATCTGCAAGAACGCACGATCAAACCGCCCCGGAAGGTTGAATGTGTAGGCTCGGCTGTTGTCCTGTGCCAATTGGATACGAACCTGCTCACCATTCAGGATATTCGGTTGGCCGCCCATATCGAGACGCCCCTGGCGCAAGATTTCATCGATTACGCGCACCGTATTCTGCCATTGCAATCGCGCGGCTGCACGTTTTGGGTCGGCGACATTGGATGGCTGCGTCGCCCACACCAAATTCATATATTCTTCTTGCGTACGGAATGTATTCGTAGGATCGCTCGGATCGCTCGTATCGTTAAATCCTGAAAGTCTTGTCGAGACGCCAGCCAATCCGGTCGTCGGGTCCGGTGCCGGTTGACCGAAGATTGACACAAGATTATTAGCGGCAATCTTGCGCGTCGTCGCAAAGCCAGCGCCGAGTTGAGTACGGGCCACATCGACATAGTTTGTATCGTTATTCTGCGTCTGTTGAATCCGCATCTGCGTATTCGGATCTGCGACTGCGAGCCGCAACCGATAGGCCGGTGCTAAGGCCGTAAATGTTCTGACATTTGTCACGGGAGCCGTAGTTTCGACAAGTGATGGCCCGCTAGCAACATCGAAAAAGGCATTCAATCGCGCCGTCGATCCATTGGTAGCAAAGCGACCATTGATGGCATCGACCAACTCACCCAACGATGAGAACTTGATGGGTGAATTTTGCGACCCGTTCTGTGCCTCAGGAAGCGCCATTTTTTCGCGCGTCGTGGCACGGAAAAATGCCTGTGTTGTATTGCCCAGACGGTCCACCAACGAAATCGAAAAGACATCGCCATCTTGGAATGTATCGGTTGTCGTTCCAATCATCGATGCGTCGTAAGCATTCGATTGGCGCGCATCGATCCCGAAACCGTCGTTAAGGTAACTCACCGTGGGACCTTCTGGTCGTTGAAAGGTACGACCAAAACCAAGCTGGTTCATGACAGTCTCCGTGTCGGCATTGTTGACTGCTGGGACAGTAGCGCCTGTTCCATTGTCCATGCCAAACCCAATCTTGACTGTATTCGTTGTCGCACCCGTATAAATGCGGAACCGTCCTTCGCCATCGATGGCAAGGCGGGTCCCTGCGAGCGCACCCGGCGTAGCGAGGCTCTGAATTCTAGCATTCATCTGATCGACGAGATCGCCAATCGAGTTCTGCTTCGTGGCAGTATTGGCAAGCGTTACCGAAACCGTATCCGTCCCGATCTGGATCTGCATTGTCAGACGCGAAGACGCGTTGAAATTGACAGCATTGAGTGCATTTAAACCAACATTACCGGAATACGCTTCGGTGGCACCATCGCCGCGGCCGCCATTATCGTCGAATAAAAGCTTATTGCGCACCGTTGTGGCCATTGAGTAGCCCGTCACATTAGCTTCAGCAGGATTGGTTAGCTGAGCGCCCATGCGGTTAGCGGTTGTCACAGCGGGTTGGAACTGCTTCGTCGAGTTTGTGCTTACACCTGCGGCGGCTCCCGCCGTCGATGTTGACCGCGCACCGTTGATGACATCTTGTAACTTGGTCATTTGTTCCTTGATCTGGCTCATCGCCTTATCGGCAGCCGTAATATTGGCAAGCGTCAGATCGGTGTTCTCAGCCACCGATTTAATATATTTGGCGCGGGTCGACAGATCGACGGAGCGGAAATATTTAATGGGATCATCAGACGCAGAATTGACGGCATTTCCCGTGGCTAGACGTTGCTGGGTTGTGAGGCTTTGCGAGTCGAGCAAGGACATTGCATAAACCGCATTCTTGTTCGCGGCCGAGAGATTGATAGGCATCGGATAACCCCATGAATGCGCGCCATAACAGGGCGACAAAATCGAATAGGAGCTAAAATCGATGCAATTTGAAAAAAATGTCTGAATGTTTTTTCTTTTATCTCAATGCCTTATACTACCTATAACGTGTATAAAGATTTATATTCATGGAATAATTGTATTTCCCATATCTGCAATTGTAGTCTATCGGCATTACAACCACAGATTATTTTCAATTGATTAACCGTAAAATCAGTTCGGCCTATTCACCTGGAACGGCAAGAGAAGGTACAACCTCTCATGGTTGCATTTTTACGAATGCACAATTTTCTCGAAAGGCTTTCTTTACGCCTGCAAGCTAGGTTGTAGCGAGTTGCGTTTACACGTTTAGCGTTTTTCCGTTCACCATTGCGAAGGTTCTGTTCCATGCCTGTGTCTGTTTCAATGTCTGGCGGCGTGCGCGCCGCTCTTGCCGCCCTTCAGGAAACCTCTTCCATGGCGGAAGCCACGCAGACCCGCCTATCGACGGGCCTGCGCGTTAATTCAGCTCTCGACAATCCATCGAGCTTTTTTACTGCGGCAAGTCTAAATAACCGTTCGAACGATTTGTCCCGCCTGCTCGACGATATGGGCCAAGGCATTCAGGTGCTGAAAGCCGCCGATAAGGGCATCGCCGCGACCCAGCGGACCATCGAGTCGATCCAATCGGTGCTCAGGCAGGCTCTGCAATCGTCCTCGACCACTGGCAAGCTCACGGGCACAAACACAAATACGCTCACGGCTTCGACCAAATTGACGAATGCGGCTATCGGAAATTCGGCCAATGACGTTTACAAGATCAAAGTCGGTTCGGCCGCTGCCGTAACGGTTCACACGGTCACAGCGGATACAACCGTTCAGGACCTGATCGATGGCATCAACAAAAACACATCGGTCAATGCCGATGTGCGTGCAAGCCTCGATACCAATGGAAAATTCGTGATTGAATCGCTGTCCGGGCAGGAAATCACATTCTCGGCACAGGATACCGCCTCTACGCCAGCTAACATCATCAATGAGCTGATGGGCGGTTCGGTTGTTGCGGATCTCAAGGCAACCGCCGGGACCGTCAACTCAACTCGCAAAGCTTCGGCCGAGCAGCTCTCCGAACTCCTGTCGCAGCTCGATCAGCAGGTCAACGACGCCTCTTATAATGGCATCAACCTACTGAAAGGCGAAAATCTCAAGATCACCTTCAATGAGACGAGCACCTCGACACTGACGGTGAAAGGGGCGAAGAGCGATTTCACCAGCTTGGGGCTCGCCAAATCCACCGCCAACCTCCAATCCGACGATGAGATCAACAACTTCCTGACCGGTATGACATCGGCGCTGACAACGCTGCGCACACGCGCTGCAACCTTCGGCACCAATTTGTCGATTGTGCAGAACCGCCAAGACTTCACCAAGAATATTGTCTCGACGCTCGACGAAGGCCGCCAGAAGCTAGTCCAAGCCGACACCAATCAGGAAGCGGCGACATTGCTTGCGCTTAATACGCGCCAACAATTGTCGAGCACGGCGCTAACCCTCGCCAACCAATCCGATCAGCAGGTGCTACGCCTGTTCGGCTAACCGGTTGGACACCCTGACACGGTCCGCCGGCAGGGCCGCCCGGTTTCTCCAGGCCGGGCGGTCCATTTTTTTGGATTCTAAGCATGACGATGAAATCGCCTTTCGCATCCTATGCCGAAACGCAGCGGGCCGGTCTTACAGGCCGGGCGCTCGAAGCGGCCGTTCTCATCAAAGCCGCGCAACGCCTCGATACGCTGCGCCGCGCCTTGGATGATCAAGAGGCACCGGATACGGGCGCCCTGATCAACAATCGGCGGCTATGGGAAATTCTGCTTCTGTCGGCGACCGATGCAAGCAATCCCCTACCCTATGATACGAAGCGCGCCATCGCCAATATCGGAATCTTTGTGCTCAGCCATACATTCGACCAGCTGGCGCAACCGACGCGCAAAGGCCTCACTGCCCTGATCGATATCAATCGCGCATTAGCTGAGGGCCTGTCGGCGAAGCCTGCAACGATTGCATCTGCTACGGCTCACAGGTAATTAACAAGACTGAGTTTGAGAATGTTTGCCCCGGCCTGGTAACTCGCCTGCAACTGGTTCTGCAATGCAAGAAGTTGCGCTGCGGCCTCGGCATTATCCGTGCGGTTCACACTCGAAAGATAGTTGTCGGCAATCGTCTTCACGCCACGCTGCACCTCTTTCGCATCGGCCAGTTGATTTTGCACAAGACCGAAGACGGTTTGCATCTGCGCCAGCCCGCGATCGGACAGGGCAGGCAGAATGCGCGTCTGCATCGCCGTCTGGCCTTCGCGTGTTCGTAAAGCAGGATCTTCAACAAGCACGGCCAGCGATGCTGCCGCACTCAAGAGATCGGCAAAAACAGATTCATTGGCCTGGACACCGGCGCGGATCGTTTGCCCTTCACCCACCAATGCCTGAACCGACTGGCGCGGATCGGCAGACGTCTTTCCAAGATACCAAGGCATGGTCGTTGCGGGCGCAAGCGCCGTCGCGTTCGCTGCCGGACTGCCGCTGACACGTTGGACACTACCTGCGAAATAAGCCTTCGCTACCGCCAGCGCACTCGCCGTCTTCAGCGCAGGCGTGACCTCAGCCAAACGCGCACCAAGCGCTGTAGCGACTGCTGCGCCATTGAACGGGCCTGCGGGAAATCCTGCTTCACCGGCCACTAGCGTCAGGCTTTCCTCACTGCCGTCGGGCAGGCCGAACTTGAAGCTGATCTGATCACCGACAGCAAGCGTGACATTGCCGGACAAAGTGAGCGTTACAGGTGGACCTGCCGCTTGCGTCACGTTCAGTCCCGGTACATGCGTCGTCGCACCCTTAAGCGTATAACCGAACGCGCCGCCTTGGGCCGAGAGCGTGAGGCTTGTGCCTGTGCTACTCAAACCAAGCCGTCCGAGTGCATTGCCGCCCGTATCCGCAGCAATGCGCTCATGAATAAGTGCGCGCAACCCAGGCTGTGTCGCATCACCATCGATCATCGCTTGGGCACTGATGACGGCATCACCCGACAGCGCCGCGCCCCCGAAGAGTGGCACTTTTCCATTCTTAGCATTGAGAAGATCGGTAATCATAACGAGCGCATTTTGGGCCGTGCTTTGTCCGGCTTGAAACGCGGTCAGGCCGCCCGAGAGAAGCGAACGCGTCGTCGTTAACGTCTTTCCAAGACCGTTAAAGCTGCTGTCGATTGTTTTAAGCCGTAATTGCTGCGCATCGATTCCGTCCATCAGAGCACTGGCACGCGCTGCAGCAGCAGAAAAATCGAGCCAAGTCTGACTGGCCATGCCCATGCTGCCATAGGTCGCATTCTTTTGGCCCGTCGCTATCTGCTGCTGCACCTGTGCAAGTCCTTCGCGGACCGCGCTGGTCATCTGGTAGAAATTGTTCGCAGACGTGCCGATCCGCATTGTGATCCTCCATCAGATCGAGTTGAGCACGTCCAACATGTCCTTGATCGTACGGATCACATTGGCATTGGCAGCATAAGCATTCTGCAGCCCGATCATGTCTGCAAGCTGCGCGTTGATGTCGACGCCACTTTCGCCAGCGAACAGCGTGGTAAAATTTCTTTTTGCAACCTGTGCGGCATCCGCATCATCGGCGGCAGCTGCCATAACGCTTGCATGATCGGTCAGAATTCGTGTCACAAACGATGATGCTGTCTGTTGTCCTGATGCATCTTTTGTAATACCCGGTCGTGTCTCGAAATTCGTGCTCGAAAGTCGCGTCGTAATCATTGCAAATACATTATCCGTCCCCACCCCCGCGATTGTTTCGACCTGCTCTGGTGCGTTGGCATAGGCTGGGTTGAGCGTAAGGCGCTGCGAAAGGCCAATACGTTGTGGATCGTCACGCGAAGTGGCCGTGAATGCGAGCGTACCGTTAAGGAACAAGGCTTTATCCGGCGCGGCCGCCGGATCGCGCGCCGCAAGTGCAAGACCGGCTGCGAGGTCATCGATCATCCGCTGAGAAGCTGCAAGGTCGTGATCGCGCAAGGCAATGAGTGCGCCGAGCTTGCCAGAATTAAAATGGTTGCCCGCGAGAAGATCGAGACCGTTGACCATGATCGTGCCGGTTCCGCGTGCGGCCGGATCAGGTGAGTAAAGGTCCTGCGGTCCGAGTTCACCTTTTGCGTCGAAGCTGAGTTTTGCAGCACCACCAATACCCACGAGCATGATGCCGCCACGCGTTGTTACGGTTGCACGCCCGCTTTCGCCGATCGCATAGTTGAAATCGCCGAGTGTGGCTAATTGATCGATCAAACGATCGCGTCGATCCAAGAGATCGTTATTGTTCGGCGTCCGCATCAGCTCGTCGTTCACGCTCGCCAATTGTGCGGTGAGGCCGTTGACCTCATCGACACCAGCAACAATCTCGGCCTCAGCTTGCGACCTTAGGGTCTGAATGGACCGCGAGAACGCATCGATACTCGTCACCAGCTTTCGCGCCGCGGCCGTTAAGCCAATCTGCGCACCCAGATTGCCGCGATCGTTGGCGATTGCGGTAAGCGCGTTCGAAAACGAACGGAACGCAGCATCAACCCCTTGCCCGCTCCCCGGCCCACCGATCATAACATCGAGTTGCTGAAGTTTTTCATGCCGGGTGGCAGCAGCGCCATCCTGGGTGGATGCGCGCCGCATCAGGGCCTGCGCCGCCACATCAAGCGCACGCATGATCGTGACGGATTGAACGCCCGGCGCATGCGTTCCATCGCCGCCATCGGTGACGCTGAGTTCGCGTTTGACATAGCCCGGCATGTTGGCCGCGGCGATGTTCGTACTGATCACCGACAGCCCTGCCTGCGTCGCCTGCAGGCCAGTGATCGATTTATTCAGTGCCGCACCGATGCTCATGGCATATCTTTACCGGATCATATTGAGCACATCGGACAGCATCTGCTGGGCAATGGTTCCAACCTTGGCATTGGCCGAATAGGCCGATTGCGTTTGAATCATTTCCGCAAACTCAGCTGCAATATCTACATTGGATTGCTCGATGGCGCTCGGTACGATTTTCAGATTTGTGTCCGCAATCGCGCGTCCTGATGCTGCCGTTTCGCGGAACGCACTGCCATCGCCGCGGTCGAGTGCATCGTCATTCTGGAAAGTATAGGCATCGATCTGCCAGAGCGGCACGACGCGGCCATTGCTATATGAACCGGAGATAATGCCCTTGGAATCGATACTGACGGTGCTCAACGTGCCCGATGGATAGCCATCCTGCCCGATGACCCCAGGCTGAAACGTGCCGCTACTATCGGAATATTGCGTGAGGTCGGCTTGTCGGGCAATGAACTGCACATCACCGATCACGCGCCCATTCACACTGAGATTGGGAATGGTTACGTCGATTGGTGCCGTCACATTTCCAGCAGCGTTGAATTCAGCCGTAGTGAATTTCTTCCAGATCGTATTGCCCGTCGCACCGCGATCGGTACTCGTCTGATAATAGGCATTCCAACTGTCATTGACGGTGCCATCGGCACTGCGGGTCGTCGTTTTGGCCCACCGTAATGCGAGCGAAGTTGGATTTCCGACAGAATCGTAAATCGTCAATGCACCGCCATCGACTGATTGTGCCATAAAATTTGCCTCGGCACCGGCAGTTACGTCGCCGGCAGCGGTGTAGAGAATTTCGGCACCCGTTTGCGTAAGGCGCACCGAAGGTAGATTCCCGGCATAGGTGACTTGTGTCGTCTTCACGGCGCTGATCGGCAGATTACTAATCTGGATTGGATCGCGCGCGCCCACTGCGCTGTCGGCCTTGCGCCCAACAAGATAATAGCCTGCTCCGTTGACAAGGAAACCATCCTTGTCTGTCGAGAAATCGCCACGCTTTGTATAAAGCGTATCCGACGAGGTGGGCGATGGGCGAACCATCATGTAGCTCTCGCCCGCAACGGCCACATTGGTGGACACATTAGTGGAAATAATGCTGCCATCGATGGCATTCGTTCCTTGCGCGCGCGCCAGAACGGAGCCCGCAGTCATGGTCATGGCATTGCCGTCTGTCACCATGTCCGCGAAATTCGTTTCCACACCTTTGAAACCATAGGTCCGCGAATTGGCGATGTTGCCGGAGATGTTTTCCAGCGCATAGGACTGCGCCTGCATCCCCGAAACCGCCGTGGTCAACGCACTGAAGACGCCCATGTAACCCTCACCTCGACCGGCGCCCTCATCGGGCGGCCCTCAACTGTCGGGGCGATCACTGCACGCCATGTGCCACGGCGCGGCGCCTGATTTATCAGGTACTTGGATGGTTTCGAGAGTGTGTCAGAGCCGTTTCAGCCGGGTCAAATCCGCCCTCCCCCGGCAGATTCTGCCGAGGCGCTCCGGCCGCCCTCGGGACTCAGGCGGGGCCGGGCTCCGGGGCGCCGCGCCAGGACCCGAGATCGCCCGCGACGTCGCCCAGCGTCGGCGGCGCCGCCTCGACGAAGGGCATCGGCCGGCACACCGCCAGCGCGGCGAGACCGATGCGCGCGGTCAGCAGGCCGTTGAGTACGCCCTCGCCGAGCTTCGCCGAGATCCGCGCCGCCAGGCCCTGCCCCACCACCTGCTGGATCACGGCGTCGCCCGCCGCGATGCCGCCGGTGACGACGAGATGGCCGAGCACCTGCCGGGCGAGCCGCAGCAGCCCGAGCGTGCCGGGCCGGCCGGCATAGATGCCGGCGATCGTCCGCAGCAGCCGCGCGCAGGCGACGAGCACGAAGACGATGTCAATCAGCGCTCGCGGGCTCACCGCCGTGACGAGCGAGACGCGCCGGGCGGCCTGCGCGATCTGCGCCTGCGCCAGCGCGTCGAGCGGGACCATCAGGCTGCGCTCCGCCACCGTCAGCACGTCGCGGGCGGCAAAGAGCTGCGGCAGGCTGTCGGCGAGCTGCGCCCGGCCCTTGGCCGTCTCGGCGCGCGACCCGTAGAGCGCCGTCAACTCGGCCGCCACCGCCCGCGCTGCGTCGACACTGCCATCCACCAGCGCCGCGCTGGCCCGCAGCCGCAGCGCCTCGACCTTGCGCTCGCGCAGGATGTCGCGGATCACCCGGCCGAGCATGACCGCGAGCGCCAGCGTGGCGAGGGCGGCACAGGCGAGCGCGGCATAGCCCAGCACCGGGCTCTGGCTCATCAGCCAGGCGATGGTCTGTTCGGCCCAGACGCCGAAGGCGAGCGCCAGGAAGCCTGACAGTCCGGCGACGAAGAGCCCGCCCCAGGACCAGC
>JAIXXE010000106.1 GCA_027490875.1 Alphaproteobacteria bacterium | reverse complement strand
GTCGTTCAACACCTCCAACAGCATGGGGCGGCTGATGCTCAACGTGCTGCTCTCGTTCGCCCAGTTTGAGCGCGAGGTCACCGGCGAGCGCATCCGCGACAAGATCGCCGCCAGCAAGGCCATGGGCATGTGGATGGGCGGGGTGCCGCCGCTGGGCTACGACGTGGTGGACCGCAAGCTGGTGGTGAACGAGGCCGAAGCCGAGACCATCCGCCTGATCTACCGCCGCTACCGGGAGACCCGCTCGCCGATGCAGGTGGTGCACGACTTGGAAAAACTCGGCATCCGCGCCAAAACCTGGACCTCCACCCGCAGCGGGTTCACCCACCAGGGCCGCAAGATCGACCTCGTCGGGGTCTGGCGTATCCTGCGCAACCCCATCTACCGCGGTTGCATCCGCCACAAGACCATCGTCTATCCCGGCCAGCACGAGGCGATCATCCCGCCCGACGAGTGGGAACAGGTGCAGGAGATGGCGCAGGACGGCACGCCGGTGCGGATCCCCAGCAACCGCAAGAGCATGCCGCCCCTGCTGCGGGGCATCGCCAAATGCGGCTGCTGCCGCCTGGCGATGACGCCCACCTACACCAGCAAAGCCAAAAATGGTCAACGCTACCGCTATTACTTCTGCCAAGCCAAGATGCGCGGGCGGAACCCGGAGTGCACCGTGCGCAACGTCTCCGCCGCCACGCTGGAAAGCGCCGTGCGCGAGAAGCTGCTGCAGCTGCTGGCCCAGCCGGAAATCCTGGTCCAGACCCTCTGCCTGACCGCCAACATCGTGCCGGAGCGAGAGGTCATCGACGCCTTCAAAAACCTGGCCGAGGTGTGGGACGAGCTGTTTCCGGTCGAGCAGGTGCGCCTGATCCGCCTGATGGTGAAGGAGGTGCTGGTGTTCCCGGACGGCATCGACATTCGCTTTTACCGCGAGGGCCTCACCACCCTGCAGCAGGAATTGAAGGAGGCCGCATGAAACCCCTGACGCTGACCGAAACCGTCCGCCCGATCGACGACGAAATCGCCAGCCTGCTGGTGCCGATCAACATCCGCCGCAAGCCGGGCACGGCCACCGTCATCCTGCCCGCACACGTCGAGCAGCAACGCCAGAAAGCCCGCAAGCCCGACACCCGCATGGTGGCGGCGTTCGCCCGCGCCTGGCGCTGGAAGAAGCTGCTGGCGGGCGGCAAGCACCACACCATCGCGCAGATCTTGGAGGCCGAGAACATCCATGAATCCCACGGCTGGCGGATCTTCCGGCTGAACATGGTGGCGCCGGACATCGTCGCCGCCATCCTGGCGGGCACCCAGCCGGAAGACCTCCGCCTGCACCACTTCTACCTCAAGCCCGTCCCCGACCTCTGGGACGAACAGCGGCGGCGGTATGGGTTTGCTTAATGGCCTGATTACCGCTTCAAGTTCTGAACCATAAGATCATAGGTATCAATTGGCTCAGGGTCTTCCAAGTCGACCTGCCGTTTAGCTTGATCCGGGTAAATCAAAAGAGAAATGGTTAAATCTCGGGCCTTTCCAAGAATCGTCATTTCATGAACCTCTTCATTACCTGGCCACACTCCGGACGGATGAATCATGCCCTGTTTATTATCGAGAGCAGGATTCATCATTCCCGCAAGTGATGTGGGTGGGATTTCAATCGTTTCCTGCCGGGCCCTATAAAAAATACCTATTTTCAATAAGGAACGGCTTGCCCATGACCAATCAATGAAGCCATCTTTGCCCACTACTACCATTGCTCTTTTATCTGTAATACCCAGCCACTTCAAAATTGCGGCGCTGAGGGAAACATTATACCGGTTTGCCAAATGGGCCATAAGTTCCAGAGAAGGGGATTGACCATGGATTTGTCCTCTAAAATCATCCAAGGGCATTAGCAGAAATGAGGCAAAGGTATTTGCTTGCGACTCCATTTGTCCATATTCCGAATCCCAAGCCGCCATATCCTTTGACGAGCATTGAAATCCTTCCGGATGGTTGAGTCGATGCAGCAAGTAATGCCCAAACTCATGGGCTAATGTGAAGTTTCTGCGGCCAGGTGACTCAATTGATCTGTTGTAGAAAATACCCCATTCCTTAGAGTGAGGGCGGGGTGTAAGAGCACCTTCGAAAGTAGAAAGATCAATACCCTCAACGCGAGTGATTGGTTCGTCGGGGTAAACCTGATGTGAATAATCCCTTGCAATTTCAGTGATGTCGATTGGGAACCTATTTGTGCCATGTGCCACATACACGGCATTAAGAAGTCTCGTTAAATGAATCGCCCACGCCTGCGGTGTGGTCGGCAACGTCACTTATTACTTCCCCAATCTTCGATAATCTTCATGAATCGTTTCTGGTCGCTTTCATCCATTTTCTCGAATTTTCTAAAAAAAGCCGATTTCAAAACGCCATCTGTCGGCTCTGACTTGCTCTCGTCAAGGAGAAATTCGGCAGTTACCCCCAATACCTCGGCAATTTTTAAGAGCTTTTCTGCCGAAGGCTTGCGCGTATCTCTATTTTCAAGTTCCCAGATATAGCCTTTGCTTGAGTCTGTCTGTTCCGCTAACTGTTCAAGGGTTAGGTTCTTAGCTTTTCGGAGATTGCGGATTTTATCGCCTAAGGTGTTCGACACTGTTCCTTTTTCCTCATCTTTGGCTGATTTGCTTGTGTTCGTTATAGTGTTACTTTTTATGGTTGACAAGCGAAAAATAGCGCAATACCGTAAGGTTCGGAATAGCGATATATGGCGTATCGAAATGCCAACACAACGTAAAGAAAGTACAATATCATGGCAGATGTTCAGGTCACCTGCATCAACAAACAACCACGGAATGACCCGTACGAGGGTATCACCCATCTCGGAGGCCAAGGCTGGCGCTGGACGCGTCAGCAGGTCATCAATTCCATCAATAGGAAGGAAAATACGTTTTACACGCTGGTTGCGGGCAACCGTGGCAATATAGGCGTCGTGAATGGCCCCAATGGCGATTACCTCCGCACCTATGCCGACGGCAAGTGGAATGATAACCTGCTTTCCTTGTATGAATGCGTGCAATAGAAAGCCCAAAAATGGCACGGTCCTCCAAAATGTCCGAGAAAATCATCGCCGAATTGAAGCGCATGGAGGAGGATTGTGCCGTTTCCGGTAAATCCCAATTCAATGCTAGTGCCCGCTGGACGGGTTGGAATTATTGGTTTGGCATTCCATCGGTGGCATTGAGTGCATTGGCGGGCACGGCCTTCTTTAAGGGATATCCGGATATTGCCGGGCTGATGACCACAGGTGTCACGGTACTCACGGCTCTGATGACTTTTCTGAAACCCTCAGAGCGCTCCTCCCAGCACAAGAGCGCAGGTGATCAGTATCTGGCGCTCAAAAACGATGCTCGTGTTTTCCGGGAAGTCCGGCTGCCGCTTATTGAAGATGATACGGCCGCGTTTGAAGGCATGGAAGGGTTCCTCACCCGGCGGAACGAGTTAAACAACTCCAGCCGTCAACCCAGCCGGGCCGATTTTGATAAGGCCCGCAAAGGCATTGAAGCAGGTGAAGCCCTGCATGAAGTAGACAAAAAGAAGAAGCGGTAGAATATGAAACTTATCAGCTATTTTGATGAGTTTCTTGATGAAACCGTCAACTTGAACCAAAGCCGTGTCGATGATCTGGAAACCAGCATCACTGCGCTTCAGAATTATGTGAACGGATCAGGCTGGGCTCCGATAATCCAGAGATGGATGCCGCAGGGATCATGGGCACACAAGACGATTATCAAGCCGATTGACCAAGGTGAGTTTGATGCTGATCTGATTGTCTTTGTTGAACATGTTGATGGCTGGTCTGCGGCCGATTACATCAACACGTTGTACAAGGTTTTCGCGGGCAGTGATGTCTACAAGGACAAAGTACGACGTTGGTCACACTGCGTAACTATAACCTATGCCAACGACAAGAAAATCGACATCGCTCCTTGTATCGTAAACCGGCTTGGCTACACGCAATTGGAAGTTTGCAACCGCGATACCGGTACCTTTGAGCGGACTGAACCTGTGCAATATACCCAGTGGCTGAAGGACCAGAATGCGCTCAGCGGTTCACATTCATTCCGCAAAGTCACACGGCTCATCAAATACCTGCGGGATATAAAAGGTACCTTCAGTTGCTCCTCCGTCCTTCTCACCACACTTCTAGGTTATCGTATTTATGCTAGCGATAAGGATGCTGTCACATTCTGCGATACCCCCACGGCGCTTAAAACCCTGATGACACGGCTTGATGATTGGCTCCAACAGCATACCTTTGTGCCTGATGTCGCTAATCCGTTCTTACCGACCGAGAATTTTGCGGATAGCTGGACGCAGGAAAAATATACCATTTTTCGGGACACCATTCACCGTTATCGTGAATGGATCGATGATGCCTATGACGAGGTTGACCGTGATGAAAGCATTGAGAAATGGCAGCGTGTATTTGGTGAGGCCTTTGGCAAAGCGACCACGTCTGAAAGGACGACAGTTTCTAAACAGGATGCAATGGCTAATTTGCGACGTCGGGTTATGAATGCGGTCAGCTTTCCCTTTGACGTCGTTGCAGCCGTCAGGAGAGGCGGGATTGCCGCTTTACCCTTGGGGTTCGGTAGTCAACCCCATATGCAGGACCCTGAGTGGAAATATGCTGCAGCAGGAATAGGCGAGGTTCACATCAAGGCAGAACTACATTTTTCAAAGACCGGAAATAAAATCAGGGATGTGGCTTCTTCCGAGGTTAATCAGCCTGAGCACTGGCTACGATTTTCTGCTCTGAATCGGAATGGTTTGCCCTTCAATGCCTCTGAATATGACGTCCAATGGCGTATTACTAATACCGACCGGACAGCCTTTGAGCTGGGAGGGGTGGAGGCCATGCGAGGTGGTTTTTACAGCGCCCATGGCAATAATATGCGGTGGGAGCAACTGAAGTACCACGGCGTCCATATTACTGAGGCCTTTGTTATCTTAAAACGTACTCAGGAGATTGTAGCTCAAAGTAAGCCATTTTACGTTGCTATAGATTAGGTGAGTGAAAGGTATGCTCAGCGACAATTTTGTTAGTAAATCTAAAGTAGCTCAGCCTGACAGCCGATGGGGCAGTTTTGTCGTAGTTAAAACGGAGGGCGGTGTTGAGCGGATGGATTTTGACCGCTGGTATGATGCCGTGGTGATAATCGAGTGCCGAGTTGAATTATCCGAGAGAATGAGAAAGCGAGTCTTTGAGATTAAGAATCTCTTGGTCTACTCCTGGTTCGTCTATTCCTTCGCATCTACGGCATTTCTGATGTCCGTCCTGCTCGTCGAGGCCTACTTGAAGGAAACCGGCATCCTGAAACAGGGGCAAGCGCTTGGTAACTTCGTTAATAACCTTAAACAAAACCAGACACTGCCGGAGGACCTTCTCAAACGCCTGGCAGGACTGGTCAGCCTGAGAAACAGGTATACCCATGAAAATGTTGCCCTGCACACGCCTGGGTCAATGCTCATGTCGGTGCAGTCGTCATTGGATATTATTGCCGCCCTCCGTGAAGCTCAGGGGTAATTTTTAGGCATCTATGCCTCCCAAAGTTCGAATCCAACCCCATATAACGCCCCGCAGGTTCGAACTGTCTACCCTGGAGGATATCTCAGAACCTCAGTCGCCGTTGAGAATGAGCGTAAATCAAGGCCTTTTCGAACCGACACCGGGGGGCTGGGCGGTGAGAGAGAAGGCCAGATATGAGAGGAACACCCCGCAGGTTTTCTCATTCACCCTACTTCCTAGAGGTTCGAATCCTGCGCGAACGCCCGCACGGCTGCGGGGCGTTGCGCTTTATTACTAAAATATTGATTTATAATATAAAATTATATGGCGGAAGCGAGAGGATTCGAACCTCCGAGGGGTTACCCCCTACCCGCTTTCCAGGCGAGCGCCTTCGACCACTCGGCCACGCTTCCGCTAGGGCTGTGCTAATGGGTTTAAAGCCCGTGGTCAAGTTGCCATTAGTATTTAAGCGAGGGGCGCACCGCAAGGGCACCCTAGCGGAGCGGCGGCGTAAACGGGGCTAACGAGTCTTCTCGCGTAGCCGCGAGGAGGAAAACGGCCCTGCTTCATCACCAGCCAAAGGGATGATATGCGTTTGGAAAAATTTGTTTTTTTTAAGTAAGTCAGGCGTGCCCGCCGCACGATGACCAAACCGAAAATTAGTCCCAATCACCACCTGCTTGGCCTGCAACCAGCCTTCAATAACCTCGGCAATAAAATCTTCGGGCTGCTGAAGGGCGCGGGCGGGCGTGAAAGGCAGTACGGCTACACCATCGGCACCAGCATCAGCGAGGCTTTGTGTTCTCTCGGGCAACGTTTGCAGCAACACAAAAGGTTTTTCCGGCCGTAAAACACTACGGGGGTGGGGAAAAAAGGTTAACACCACCAAAGGCAGGCCAGCCGAGTGGGCCAAGGTGCCGGCCGTAGCCAAAAGCTGCCGATGCCCCGCATGAACGCCATCAAAATTACCCAAGACTGCCACACAGCCCTTGGGTTGCAGGGGGAGGGCTTCTGGGTAGGTGCAATGCCAAACCATCGTAAAGTGCGCTTAGCACGTCACAACAGGGCTTGCCAAGCAGCCTGCAAGCATGGCAAAGGTGCCTGTGTGCCGGCGTGGCGGAACTGGTAGACGCGGCGGACTCAAAATCCGCAGCCTTCACGGGCGTGTGGGTTCGATTCCCTCCGCCGGCACCAATTGATAAAAAGGCTTGTGGGATGGCAAGGGTTCACACACTGCTCATGGCCCTGCTGTTAAGCCTTTCTGGGCCTTTACTGGGCCACTCCGCCTCGTTGAACGAATTGGAAGCCACCTTGGCAGTTACCCAACACCAGCTTGAAAAGATTCAAGCCAGAATGGTGCTGCTGGAACGCCAACAGCGCGATGTGCAAGGGCAGGCCTTTCAAGCCACCCGCCTTCTGTTACAGGCTCACCAATACCCGCAAGCGCTCCAGGATTGGACCTTGTTGAGGCAGGCCAGCCCCGTAGGGCCGGGTATTATGGGCGCGGTCGTGCAGCGTCAGTACAGCCAATTGGCGGCTTTGGGGCGTCAACATCGCGCCCTGTTCATGCTCTATCAGCAGGCCCAGACCCTGCAAAGTAATTTGCTCACGCTCGCTGCCAATATTCGCGCGCAGGAGTCACGCCCGCAGCGTCGCCAGAGGGCCCTGCTGGCCACCACGGGGCGCGATGCCAGTACTCTTGCGCAGCAGTTAACCCAAGCACTCACCAACGCTGCTCCTGCGGCACCCGTGACCGAACCCAACGATTTTGCGCTGACCCCTCCATCGCCCGCCGTCACTACCAAGGTTAAAACGGCGTCGGCGCTACCAACTTTGCCACAGTCGCGGCAACGTCCTTCCCAAGGGCAGGTGTTGGTGGCCTTTCGGCGTGGTAAGGGTGCGGAGCGGGAAGGCGTGGTTTTGGCTGCGCAAGCGGGCAGCCCGGTTACTAGCCCCTTCGCGGGCCGGGTACTGTTTGCCGAAGGCTTCCGGCAGTTTGGGGGTGTGGTGATTTTAGAAGGCCCGGATGGCCATGAAGAGTTGGTCGGAGGCCTGGAGACCTTACAGGTAGAGGCAGGGCAGCAGGTGAAGGGCGGCCAGCCGCTCGGCACAGTAGGCCCACGCGGGCGCTTGTATTGGGAAATGCGGGTGCGCGGCCAAGCCCGCAACCCCTTGGCTGGCCTGTAGGGCAAACCATAACGGCTATACTTGCCCTTTATCATAAAATTCGCTACGGGTATCCTTCAGGTGGGCGAGTAGCTCAGCGGTGAGAGCAGGGCACTCATAATGCCTTGGTCACTGGTTCGATTCCAGTCTCGCCCACCATTTTCCCGAAAAGAAATTAACCCAAAGGGGGTTGCAGGGGGCATAGCCGCTGCATAGTCACTAAAAAAGCCCCCGCAGGGGCTTTTTTAATAGGGTAGACTAGGCCTTCACACCCATTTCATCCAGCACGCTTTGCACTTGGCCCTTCATTTCACCAAAGGCATTCTGTACTTCGCCGGCGGCGCCACTCACTTGGTCGGCGGCCACGCCGGTGTCGTTGGCGGCCTGCTCGATCCCGTTCATGTTTTCATCCACCTGCTGCACGCGCTGGGCGGCATCGCGCACGTTGTTGGCAATGGTTTTGGCCACACCGCTCTGCTCTTCAACCGCGGCACTTACCGTGGTGGCGTTGTCGCGGATGCGGTGAATCGCCTCCACCACCGCCTGCAGGGCCACCACCGACTGGTCGCTGACATCCTGAATGTCGCGGATCTGTTCACGGATTTCCACAGTCGCGTTGCTGGTGTTGCTGGCTAGCTTCTTCACTTCGTCGGCCACCACGGCAAAGCCGCGGCCCGCATCTCCCGCCCGGGCGGCTTCAATCGCGGCGTTAAGGGCCAGCAGGTTGGTCTGTTCGGCCAGGTCGTTAATCAGGGCCACCACTTCCGTAATCTTCTTGCTGGCGGCACCAAGGCCACGAACCACGTCGTCGGTACGTTGGGCCTTGGCAACGGCGTCATCAATCAGCACATTGGTTTCGCCGATGCTGCGCGAGATATCGTTGATGCTCACGTTCAGCTCGTCAATGGCGGTAGAGACACTGCCCACATACCCCGCGGCTTCACTACTGTTTTTACGCACCACCACACTCTGGGCCGAGGTTTCCTCGCTCGCGGCAATCATCCCGCTCACGGCCTCACCCACCTGGTTGGTGCTGCGGGCCACCTTTTCGGCGCTGTTGCCAAAGTGGCGGGCCAAGGCAACCACTGGTTTGGAAAGGATGTTGGCCAGCCAAAAACCAATCAGCGCCGTTAACAAAGCGGCCCCGGCCAGAATGCCCAACGCAATCATCAACTGGTCGTAAATGGCATTCATAAACTCATCTTTGTTAATTCGTACCACAACGGCCCAAGGCAGGTAGTCTGCCGCCGCAGCATTGCTGGAATCGTTTCCATGCTTACTGGTATGAATAATATTAAGAACATCAATGGACCCCAACGTGACATTGCCACTAGAACCGGTGTATTCGTCAAATGTTACTTGGCGTTCCTTGAGTGACTCCGAGACCATTGCCTTAACCGACTCTGCAACAGAATCGCCAAGTTTAGAGTCAAGACGCTCTGGCTTGGTCAGAAAGATCCCATTGCTATCGGTAAGATAGGCATCGGCACTGGCGCCAACACCATGGGAAATTTTCATAAAGTCGGCAATTTTATTAATAGGGATCTGCAGGGCAAAAGCACCAATAGTTTTACCATTCACCACAATCGGGCTGGCCACAAAGGCGGCCGGGTCGTTGTAGCTGGGCAGATAGGGCTCAAAGCTGGAGAGATAGGAAACTTCTGGGTCGGTAGCAGCCAACGCTTTACGCACGGTGGCGCTGAAGTTGGTGTTGGCCAACGGGCCCTGCTTCACGTTGCTCATGAAGTCAATTTCCTTAAAGTTGCTGTAAACGACATCGCCACTGGCGGCATCAATCAAAAAGATGTCGTAGTAGCCAAACTCATCGGCAAAATCACGCAAAAACGGGTGAAACTTGGCATGTGCGCTGCTGTACCGAGACCCGTCGGGTGCGGCATCCAACAGCTGCTTGGAACCCAAGGGGTTGCTGTTTTGGGCAATGTAAAGGTTCTGCAAGGCAAGGGCATGGGGGTCGGTCGGCATCCAGCTTTGTTCTTGGCCGGCATTGGTGCCCGGCGTTTTTTCTTGCTGCGTCTGGTAGCGGGCCCGCATGGCGGCGGTATCGATAGCCACTGTGGCAGGGTCAAACGCGGCGGCTGCGGCAGAAAATTCCTGCATAGCTTCCAGCACGGTTTGGTTCATCGCCATTGTGCGCGATTGGCTATGCACCGTGTTAAAGTAGTATTCCAGCGTAATACCGATCCCATCGCCCACACTTTCAAGTGTTTCCATCATTTCACTTTTGCTGAGCTTATAGATTTTAAAAATGCTTACACCAGCATAAAGCATCACGGGGATCAGGCCCATCAAAACCAAGCTGGTGATGATTTTTTGGCGGAACGATAAGTGTATGGACATGGTTAGGGCCTTTTTGGCTATTGTTTTGCCCTACTATACGCACAGAACTATGCTATGCCAACCCTTAGAAGCCTACCAATGTAGCAGTGTTCATGCTTGAAGGAACTGGCAGTGTGGCAGGGATTCCACAAACGTAGGACAGTATCAAACCATAAACGCGACACCCGAGACCTCATGGAACGCCCTTACAGCCCACATTTTTCCGAACATTACTGGAGCCCCGCCGGCGGGCCAACCGAAAAGGACGCCATCTTCATTCAGGGCAGCCAATTGCCCCCCCGACTGGCAGCGTTGGGGCCGGGGCAAATCTTCACCGTGGCCGAGTTGGGCTTTGGCACAGGGCTGACGGCAGCGTTAACTGCTGGCGCCTTCCATCGCTATGCGCCGCCCCACGCCACCTTGCACTACGTTGATTACGAGAGCCACCCGCTGCCCCTGCCAGAGTTTGAATCCATCCATGCAACACTCCCCGCCGAACTTAATGCATGGTTAGCCCCTCTGCGAAGCTGGTGGCCTACGCTCCAACCCGGCTGGAACAGTATAACCATAGGTCATGTGACACTTTGGCTGTGGTACGGCGAAGCGTTAGCAGGCATCGGCAGCCAACCCCACAAGGCCGATGCCTGGTACCTCGATGGCTTTTCGCCGCTTAAAAACCCAAGCCTCTGGAGCCTGCCGCTGTTGCAGCAGGTGGCCGCCCACAGCAACCCAGGCGCCACCGTGGCCAGCTACAGCGTTGCCACTATGGTGCGGGAGAATTTAACGCAGGCAGGGTTTATCGTTGCCAAACAACGCGGCGTACCGCCCAAGCGTAAACGCCTGAGTGGCTATCTGCGGCCGCCTGCGCTCTGACGGGCTTTTTTTTTTTTTTTTTGAGTGTAGTCGCGCGGGATGGTCAGCTCCATCGCGGGCTTAAGGCGGTTCGGGCTGGCCCCAATCGCCTTGCGGTTGGCGCTGTAAATCAGCGGCCAAAGCGCGGCCTCGCTGTAAATCTCGGGCTGGGCGGCAATGGCACCCAAGGTGTCGCCACGTTGCACCTTATAGCGCGTGACCTTATTATTGCCGTCGAACGCCAAGTATGCGCCTTCAGGACTGCGGGTAGGGAGGGCGCTGGTACGGTCTGTATCGCTATCACGGCTCACCACACCGGGCTCGCTTTCAGCCAGTACTTGCCCGCCCCCAGCCAAGGGCGCACGACGGTCGTTGCTCACCTCATAGTCAAAATCACCGGGGCGGCTTTGCATACGGGCTTTGCCTTGGCTACGCCAATCTTGGGTTGGGTCGCCCACCTGCACGCCACGGCCTAGGTTGGCGTTGTCGTCCATGAACTCGCCCGGTTCGCCAATTTGGACGTTGGATGGGCGTGCATCCCGAATATTTTCCAGCGCACGGTTGCCGATGGAATCGTAACCACCTGCCAGCTCGGCCATGGGGTTGGGTTGATTCACAGGGCTGCGCGGCCGCATCACTTTGCTGGCGCTGCCAATCATATAATCTTGGGCAGCGAGGTCGGGGTCGGAGTAAAACGCATTCCAGGCGGCATGGTCGTTGGGGCTGTACGCGGGCTGCACCACATAGGTTGGCTGGTTGGCGCGGCTGCGGGGCGTGGTGGCACTGCGCTGGTCTTCCCGGAAGGTAAACATACGGTCAAGCCAGCCAATGGTCTGGGCCTGTGGTGCTACCGTAACGAGCAGCGACAGCACCCCAACCAGCATGGGGGCACAGAGAAAGGCTTGGCGAACATTCATGATGGCCGTAGGGTAACTGGCAGTATGCGGCTTAGCCACCCTTTCGCCCGTTTCTTCAGCACGGTTGTGTTGGGGGCCGTGGCGTTTTGCGCACAACCGCAAGCCGCGCAAGCAAGCCCCAACCCCCTGCGGGTTGGCAT
>JAIXXE010000146.1 GCA_027490875.1 Alphaproteobacteria bacterium | reverse complement strand
GTTCCTGTTCCTGTTCCTGTTCCTGAGGCGACACGGTGGGGTACACGGTGTCACACACGGTGGGGTACACGGTGTCTATGGCCTTCAGGTAAATAGCCCTCAGGGTGGGTGCCAAGTCGTTAGAAGCCCTTAAAAGATGGCGTTTGAGCGAGTTTTGCGGAAGGTCGTGCAAGTCTGCTACGTAGCCTTGCATGGCACTGACGTTGGCTGGCTCGTTGTACCTCCACCAGCGGGTCAGAAACACCACCTTCGAGCAGTCTTCCCTGGCCCAATTCAGGGTGTCACACACCGTGTGGTACACCGTGTCGACACGGTGTCTATCGATTCCAGTTTCCTCGCTTGCCAAGCCGGGAGACCATACCAGCATCCCGCACCTGTTGACCCGGTCCCCAGTCAACAACCAGAGCGCGAGCAGCTTGCCTTCACACGTCAGTTTGGTGAATCGCTCATCGTTCCAGATGCGAGGGTCGACTTTGCGGTATTTCTGAGCCATGTCGCTAGTTCCAGTTATGCGCCACGCTGTCGTATATGATACGTCACCGTGTCGTATGGTTCAACCTAGTGCTTCTAGATTCCGTTTTCGCTGCTTTAGATGACGTTTTCTTCCATTAACTTGATAAGTTTCTTCACCGGGCCGGGGATTGTCAGCCCGGCTTCATACCTCTGGTATGTGCGGTGCCCAACCTGTAGAAACTTGGCCATTTCCTTCTGCCCCCACCCACGATTCGTTCGCAAGGCGATAAGTCGTCGCATCGTTGGGGTCATCTTCTTCGGCGCCATTGTTCTGCCCTCGTGCTTGCTATCGTTGTACCGGCGCGGGTTCGTCGAACACCATCCGGTTGAGCTTCTCGAAGTTCAGCGGATCCGCAGGTGCCGGCCGACATCGCCCAGTTTGGCCCATTCCAGTTGCTCACCGGCATTCAGTGCTTGGCGAACAGCATCTGTGTTCACTGATCGAACGATCTTGATGTAGACCGGTGGCAGTTTGGCCAGGTCCATGCCATCTTCGATGCGAAGCGGTGCCTTTCCGCCGTTCTTCTGGATGCAGATTTTGCGATTGCTGGCCGTTTTCGCCTCGGTGCGACCGGTTTCGTCGAGGTGCCTCACCATCGCTTCTTTGAGTCGCTTCACAGCAGACTCGCGGATCTCGGCCATCTGTGCGTAGCGTTCGGCTTCGAGCTTTGCGGCCGCCGCCTCGGCTTCAAGTTGACGAATGAAGTTCACGTAGTTGTCGAGCTTCACCGCCTCTGCATCGGCGATGGAAGCGAACCACTGGTCAAGGTGCTGGGCGACCTCTGGAGTAAGTTCGGCGTTGCTGTCCGCGGCGTCGGTCATCTGGCGATGGAGCTCAAGCAGCTCCTGCCCAAGTTCAAAGAGTGTTGCCAAGTTGCTTCTCCTGTGGGGTGTGATCGGCCTTGTTGATGTGGCCTGCTGGTACGATCAGGCCAGCGTGCGTTTCGATTCGCTTGAATTCGAGCACCCACACGAATGGGTTCGCATCCCATGAGCCGGGGCCGTTGATTGATTCCCAGAGTTGCGAGTAGTGGTAACTGCATGGGTAAGGCAGATAGGCAGCGACGTTGCCAACCGGACATTTGCCGTCGCACCCTTCCGCCTTCGCATCCGCTTCGCTGATGTCCTGCACTCTCTCCAGCCGCACGCCGGTGATCTCCAGCGTGATGCGCGAGGCCCAGCGGGGCATGAAGATTGGTGATCGCCAACGGCCCCTCTCGTCAATCTCTCCAGGCTTACCCAATGAGCGATGCTGACGGCCCGGAAGAACGGTAACGGCATCAGGCTCGCAGCGGCACTCAACTGCAACCTCTGGAACTGGCCCGCACCCATTGGCGGGCCGACCGTCGTAGTACTTGTTGACTGCCCACGCCTCACGAACCCACAACCGATCACCAACGACGCCGTAGGGGCAGCATCGCTCCACGCGATACATCGCATCTTCGTGCATCGGGATAGCCCCGCCTCCATCGCCTTTCTTTGGTTCCCAAACGTGGTATTCCGGGCCACTGATTTGGCCGTCGCAGTAGCCGATGACATCGCCGTTACCACGTAGGCCAACTCTTGGCTGCGGCTTCATCACACGTCGCGTCTGCGTCTTCCGACCGGCAAGCAACGCACGAACCATGTCGGCACTGAAGATGATCGGTCGTTCTTTCACCGTTTGGCCTGGGCGTGGGTGGTTCAGCATGGGGCTGGCTCCTTTTGTGGGATGCCGAGGAGCCTGTACCACTTCGGTGGCCTGCCTCGTGTCATGCAAGAGTCTTCCAGGGTTCCCGCTACTTCAAGAAACACTTTTTCGCGGAGGCCTTTAGCCAGCGATTTCCGCACTTGCCGCTCTGAATAACCTGTTTCCACTGCAAGCACGCTTACGCTTGCTTCGCCAAGATCAAGGATCGCATCAACTATGGCTCGTTTAATGGGGCACCGTTTCACTCCTCGGTCCTCCCATCGTTGTCTTCCCAGCCGATACCGTTTGCGAGTCGTCCTACCGTTGTCTCTCCAATCTGGTACTCGGCCATGATCGCCTTTCGTGAGGCGCCGCTTGCAAGCCGCTGTCGGATTACCCTGACTTGCTGAATCGTCAGTTTCGCCTTCGGGTTCTTCTCGCCTCTTGATGAAGTGCCATGAATAAGGCGGTCTCGCTGGCTTTGCACAACGAACCCCGTTCCTAGTAGATTCGTTGTGCAGGTAGTTTATTCGTTGTGCAACTCGGTTTGAGGATGAATTCCGGCTTGATGCCGAGTTCATACATCGCGTGGATCACACACGAGATGTTGTGGCAAACCACTTTGGCCAGAATCTCGTTCTTCATTGCCAACGATGACTTGCTTCGCAGTGATTCGCCGAACTTCCGCTTTATGGCGGAGAAAGTGGATTCCACGTTGCTGCGTTGGTGGTAGTGGTTCAGGTACTCTTCCTGATTCAGTTGCACCAGGTGAAACACACGCTGGAAAGCACCACCGATGGCACCCGTCGTATTCTTCTTGAACATCGGGTAGAACTGCCCGCCAACCCGTTCCATCGTTTCGCAG
>JAIXXE010000176.1 GCA_027490875.1 Alphaproteobacteria bacterium | reverse complement strand
AGCGTTGTAAAGACCTGGATTCTTCGGCTAAAGCCTCTGAATGACAATCCTACAGGCTGTACTCAATGAATAAAGGCTTCGCTATAAGAGAAAAAAAGAATTGTTGTTATTCCAGATACGGGTTGGGGGCCCGAACAATGAACCATTGTTCTCCCCAACCGCGTTCTGGAATGACGGAGGAGGTTGTGCAAGTGGTTATGGGCTTGGCTATAAAGCTGACTAAGCATCATCGTTGTTGTTAAGTTTGGCGATTTCGGCCTGCACCAGGCGCTCCACCACGGCCGGCAGGTTGGCATCCAGCCAGCCTTGCACCATGGGCCGCAAGGCCACCGCCAGAACTTCGGCGGGCAAGACCAGCTGCATCCCTGCGGCGGTTTCCAACGTATTCACCACCGTGGCCCCGGCAGGATTGAATGATCCGGGTGCCGTGCTGGGCAGTGGTGAGGCCAGGTCTGTGGCGGATTGGAAGTCGGCGGGCGCAGGGGGGGTGGCTTCCGGCTGGGCGGATTCGGCGCCGAGTGGCTCAATGTCGGCCAGCAGGGCTTCTTTCTGGGCTTCAATCACGGCGGCGCGTTGTTGCTTTTCCTGACCAATTTCGGCCAGAAGGCGGTCGAACTCGTCGGCGGCTTCGCTGGGTGGCAGGGCTGGGATACCGAGCACATCGGCGGTATCCTCGCTGGCAGCGGCTGCGGGCGTAGCGGCCTGCTCAGGCGTTGGGGCGGCCATTTCGGCAGCGGTCAGTTCCAGTATGTCATCGTCGGGGTCGGAGTCGGGGAGATCGTTGGTCCCCTGCCCTACCTTGGTACTTTCCTGTGCGACTGATTCACGAATCGATGTTAAAATATCATCGATCTCCTGACCGGAGGTGGGGCTGGGTGGGTTTGAAGCAGTCATGGAACGGTGAAGCGTCTCTGGTTCTTTTTTGGTTTACGTCTAAGAATCATAGCGCAACCTGTTTAAGCTGCCAGCACTTTTTCGGGGTTGTTGCACTCTTTCATCACCGCTGTGGCAACCTTGCGTGAATCTGTGAAACATGCCTAGGGGCGCAGGCGCGACTCCAACCCCTTTTCAAAAGGCCGAAAGCCGAACCAGAACGCCATGATACCCCCTATGATGGCATAATCTTCTGGGCCCAGCGGGATACCATAGAGCCGTGCCCCGATATACCAAAAACATGCTGCGAGGGTTATAATCGGCCGTACCAGCCCCCGCAGCAGTTGTACCAGCGGTGGGGCGTTATCGGCCAACGCCACATCGTGGCTGCGGGCCTTTTCAACTTCCGCCATGACGGCGCTGGCCGCACGTTCGTCGCGGGTCAGGAACTCGCTGACCGCGGCGCTGACCTTCCCGACTGCGTCTTCCGGCAGGCCCGTCTGTTGGGCCAGCTCGGCCTTGCGGGAAAGCAGCACATCGGCCAGCGCCCCGAGCATGGGTTTTGCCAAGTTCAGCATGTGTTAAGCCTTTCCTAGAACAGTTGAAACCTGAAAGTTGGGGCAGGTTTTGTGGGGGTTGAAGTCCCGGTGACCATGGGCCGTAAGCCCGGGGAACTGCTGGCAGAGCAACGCGTGCACGCGGCGCAAGGTGGTAAACTGCGCCTCGGTGAAGGTTTGGTCGCCAATCAGGCAGGTGCCGATACTGTCGCGGTTGAAGCCTTCGCAATGGGCGCCAATTTCTGGCAGCATCCGGCCTACTTCAACCTCACCATCACGCCGAATGACAAAGTGGTAGCCAATATCCCGCCAGCCGCGGGCCAGATGCCAACGGCGGATTTCGGCCACATCGCCAAAGGTAGAGGCGCTGCAATGAATGATATGCCGGGTGATACGGCGCATGGGTGGGGCAATTGAGGACGCAATTGGGGGGGGCATTAGATGACCTCCTGCAGCCAGCTGAAGGCAAAGCTGGCAACGGCGGCCACGCCGCCAACCACCCAAGCCACGCCGCCCACAAAGCCTTGGTAGTGTTGTATATCGTTACGGATACCCTGTAAGTCTTCGCGCAGGGCGCGGAGTTCTGACACGATCACGTCGAGTTCCATGCGTGCTTCCTTTCTGTGCTTATTTTACCACTTTGCGCGGTGTCAAGGGTTGCCTTGCGGGTGTGATTTCCTTAAGATGAACGGTATGTCTGGCAAAACTTCGGTCAAGGAACTTAAAGAACTGACCACCCCTACCGATAAACCTGTGGCCACCGGCCCTCTAACGCCCCAGCGCTATAACATTGTGCTGACCCGCCAAGGCGATGAGATTGATTTTGACTTCCCCCCCGCCACCGCCGACCTGATTACCCGCTTTGGCTATCTGGTGCCAAACGACACCCGCTGCGCCCCGGGGCTGATACAGGCTGAGGACGAAGTCTACACATTGCTTGGGCCCGTGCTTGGCCGTGGCTACCGCGGTAACCTGGCTTACCATACCCGCAAGCAGGTGATTGTCTCGCTGCACGATACCGCTATTTTGGGCTACCAACGCCAGAGCATCATCGACCCACGCCTCGCCAACGAAGTTGCGCTGTTTTGGGAAGTGTACCTCGATCAACGCATCTTTCCGCAGGCGCAAGAAGAGGACTGGCAGGCGTTGCTGAGCACCATGATTGTGGAAGAACGGCACAATCCTGAATCTGACCGTAAGTTGGCCGAAGATATTAAGGCGCGGTTGCTGGCTCAGGCAAAGGAGTAGCCACAGGGTCGCGGCTTAACTGCTGTAACGTGGCGATGACCTCATCGAGGTTCACCACTTCGGTCCTGCCGCCTTTGGCCCTCAGCATAACTTCGGTGCCGGTACGGTTCAGCACAATTTCGGCCAGCAGGGGTTCAAGCCCCAGGCTGTTCCAGGCCATGACGGCCCGTTTGGTTTGGCCTTCCAGCAACAGCCCAACCAGAGTTTGGAGGGCGGGGAGCTGTTGCCGCAACCGTTGCTGCAGGGCTTGCTTTTCGGCGGCGTAACTGCGTGCTTTGGCCTGCCAAGGGAGAAATTCTTGGTCGAGCCAGTTTTGTACTGCTTGGTGATTCATCCGGTTCGCTTTCCTATTTCAATGAGCATTAACGCCGACCAAACAGCCAACTGCCCAACAGGCTGCCAACGCCGCTGCCCAACGGGCCGCCGATGGCACCACCAACGGTGCGGCCGACTGTGTTGCCTGCGCTGCGGCCCAAGGCATCGGCAAACACGCTGCCGTTGCTGCGATTGGCGGAATTGTAGTAATCCAGCAGGCTGGCCTGGCGTTGGGCATTGAGCGCCACGGCATCGCCAAGCCCTGCTGTAGCCGCACGGGCGGTGCGGGCTTGGCTGGCATCCTTCAGCCCGCTGGCGGTGTTGAACAGGTTCTGTTGCAGGGCCAGCCGTTCGCCACGGATTTGGTTGGCCAGCTCGGTGCGGGCCAGCCCCACAGTGCTGCGCGAATCCTGTTCATCCAGCGCCCGCTGCCGACGTACGCCTTGCGCGGCGGTGCTGTCGGCCAGCCCGCGTTGGGCCAGCCGTTCTTCTTCCTGCTGGCTGCGCCGTTGGTTGCCTTCGGCCAACAGCTGCTCTTGGCGGGCCTGCCAATCATCCAGCACCTTTTGGGTGGTGGTATCGGGGGCGTAGTCGGTTCGGGAAAGGCGGTTAATTTCGGTCAGGCTGTCGCTGACGATGCGGTTAATCTCGTCGCGCTCGGCCTGCTGCTGGGGCGTGAGGGCAATTGGGCGCGTAACATAGGTGGTCGCACCGTTGGCATCGGTGATGGGCACTTGCTCCACGCCGTTCACTTCGTCGCGCACCAAAACGGGCGGTGCGGGTGGCGGCGGGGCTGGTTGCTTTGGTTTAAAGAGGCTTCCCATAGGCTAGAACTTTCCTTGCATGATTGACGACACAGTATGGGGTGTTAGCACCAACACCGGGGCCTCGCGGCTGCCACGCAGCGGCGTGACGGCCTGAAACCCCGCTTGCAGGCAGGCTTTTAAGGCGGTAGGGCCATGCGGCTGCACCCACACTGCCCGCAGGCCAAGGCCCACGGGCGCAGGCTGAAACGCCACCCCAAACAGCCGCCTAAGTAACGGGCGCGTGGCCCAACGCCCTGCCATACCTTGGCGGCAGATGGCATCGAAAAACGCCACGCCATTTTCGGGCGGCCCAAACACAAAGGCCGCCACCAGCTGCTGGCGCTGTTTTAGCCCCAGCAAGGTGGCGCTGCGAAACTGCGGCCTTGCTTTAAGGTAGCTGGCAGGTACATGCGGAAAGCGCCGCGTGCACATGAGCTGATGCAGCGCGGGCCAGTCGGCTTCGGCGAGCGGGATGAGGTTTGGCGTACGTTGAGAGCTGGGTTCGTTCATGCCCCTAAACCTTAATAATGTAGTTAAGGTGCAGGAAGGGTGGCATGAAGTCGACGTTGGTATCGGTCACGGTAAAGGCGGTGCCGCTGCCACTGTTGGCGGTGGGGAAGAGTGTGGGCGTGCCGCTGGTGCCACCAAGGTTGTAGTCCGAACCGAAGGTGCCGTTCTGGATACTCTGGGCCAAGCCGCCCGTATCGGTCCCGTGGCCACTGGTCAGATTGCTGTCGATGGTGGTGGCGTGGTTGTGGCTGGGCAGGTTGGCCACGCTTAAGGTTACGGTATCGCTGGTCAGGGTTTTAAGCTGCGCCCCCCCTGCTAACCCCAGTGTGTTGGTGGTGTTAAGGCGACCGGCGTCGGTGCCGCCCATGTTATCGAGCCCAAAGGTGGTGCGGCCGCGCAGGTCGGGCAGGTTAAAGGTCGTGCTGCCATCGCCTGCCCCGTAGGTGGTGCCAAGTACGGTGAACAGGGCCGCAAAGGTGGTGCGCGAGAGTGCCTGCCCTGCACACAGCTGCCAGCCCGCAGGAGCATTATTACCCGCATAGGTTTGTATCACGCCTACGGGGTTAAGGGCCTCGGCCACCGCGGCTTGCAGGGCGGCGGGGCTCACGCTCCCGGCAGCCAACCCACTGAGCCCTCCTGACCCTATCGTGGCCACCAGGGAGCCATTATGCCGAAAGGCCAAGCTGCCTGATTCGTTATTGCACGCTACCGTATTGCTGCCGACAGTAAAGGTAAGCCCATCGGTACGGCGCGGCATGTTCCCCCGGCTGCCTGGCGTTAACGGCCCATAGGCCACCTGGGTAGGTGCTGCGGCTATGATGCCCAAATTGCCGCTGGTATCGGTCAGGTCAACCAACGAGACCGTAGTCAGGCCGCTGCCAAAGCTGCAGCTAGCCACATCGCCCACCAAAGGCTGCCCCGCTACCACCACGCGAACACGGCGATTGACGGAGTAAAGGTTGCGGAAGTCGCCGCCCGCCATGGTGAACGTAGAGTTATCGCTACGTGCAATGCTACCAGGGCTTTGATGCACCACAAACTCATCCAGTGCGCCAGCCACGCTGACTTTAAGGGTGCCGTCGGCATTCAGGCTTACATCCAGCCGCTCGGCAATACTGGTGCGGCTGCCGCTGGCATCATCCAGCCCGTTCACGGCGTCAATCAGGTAGTTAAGGTCGCCGTCCATCTTCTGGCTGGAAATGGCACGCCGAGGGGTGGCGGTGCTGTCATCGCTATACTTGGTGCGGTTGCCCAAGGCTGCCTGACCAGCATAGGCGCCGCTGGGGCGTTGATATTTGGTGCCCATGAGGGTTTCTTTCTGTTGATGTTACGTGATGCCGTGAAGTTTTAGGCCCAGCAGACGCAGCGGCTGCGTGTGATTGCTCACCACCGCCAGCGCCAGATGGTGGGCGACGCAATGGTCGCGCACGCGGGCGGGCGGGGCGCTGGCGTTGTCGAACAGGGCGCTATCCCAGCTGGCGGTATCCCAGTAGTCGGGCGGGGCTGGTAGCTCCAGCGCAATCAGGCGCGGGTTACCGTCGTCAAGGTCGGTGGTGCGTTCCAGCGTAATCGGTTGCACGGCCTGCGCAACTGCCAAAACTTCCACGTACTTGTTGGCCCAGCGGCGCGTACCCCCTGGGCTTAACCACGGCAGCCACCAGCGGGTGGAGATGGGGTCGCCGCTGTCGTCGGCCACCGTGGGGTTGTACTGCATCACCTGGTTACCTTTGGCGATAAAGACCACGCCGGCTGCCGTGGTATGGGCGGCGGTCAAGCCGCCAAAGGCGCCGGTAAAGCGGGCCCAACCACCGCCGCTGGCCGCCAGTTGCCAAATGAGGGTCTCCGTTTCAAACCCCCACGCAAACCATTGTTGCGCCGGGTAATGAAAGGCCTGCATTCGCCGATAAGCGGCGGGGTTGGCCTGCAGCTGCGTTATACGGGCTTGCAAGGTTGGGTCCAGTGCCCGCCCTACATCGGCCAGATCCAGCTGCTCGGTTTGCACCGTGCGAGCAAGCGTGCGCGCCCCCAAAGGGGTTAGCAGCAACAGGTCGTTGGGTAAATCCAGCACTGCGTTGGGGTGCACCAACCCAACAGGCAGCGTTTTTACCCAGGCAAAGTCGGTACTTAACCCACCCGCGGTGCCGGGGGTGCGGCCTTCCCACAGCTGCAATTGGGTACGCCCTAAAAACACGGTTAAGCCATCCTTCACCCGCATTGCCAGCAGTTCGTCGGCCACGCCAGCCTTATCGGCAAGGTTGAGGCTTGGGATGATACCGGTGGCTGGGTCGGGCCACGCGGTCGGGTCGTTCACGCCGTGAGTGTAATACACCCGTAACCGGTCTGGGCTGCTGCCCAAGGTAGGGCCTAAGCCCCCTGCCCCAAAACCCCACAGTCGGTCGTGCGCCACGGCCAACTGCGCAAATGTCGGGGGGCGCACGGTAAACCATACGTCACTTAGGGGCGTTACCAACACATTGGCCGTAAGTGTGACCGTGGTTTGCGCGCCAGCTTGCGTGCTGCTTTGCACGGTCGCGAGTAGGTCGTTACCGTTGACCCGCACCCTTACCGTACTGCCCACAGCGTAAAGTGTGGCTTGGCTTTCAAGCCGTAATTGGTTGGCCGCCAGCAGGGTTAAGTTGGCGCCGCTGTCGCGCACCAGGCGTTCAACAACACTGAGGCTTACGCCGTCGTACTGCAGCAAAGGGTCAACCCCATTGGCCAGCACCAAACGCCCGCCGAACAACACCCACTGCAGCGGGGCCAGCGGGTTAAGGCCGCTCCAGAGCATCACCCAGCTGCTGCCGTTTTGCCGATACACCTTGCCGGCATCGGTGCCCGCCAGCAGTTGGGTGGTGCCCAAGTGAACAAAGGTCATCAGTGCGGTGATGGTCTCGGTATCGATTGGGCTCCCCAACGGCGTAACGCCGTGGCGTTTGGTGCCGCTGCCATCGGGGCCGAGCAGCATGTTGGTAAGTTCGCGCGCGTAGGTCGCGGGCAGCGCCAAGGCACTTTGGGCGGTCGCCATCAGGTTGGTCGGAAAGGGATAGAAACGCTCTTGCAAGTCATCGCGCATGGTTAGTAGTCTCCTGCTTGTACGCGTAAGGGTACACCTGCCTGCCCCAAAAGGTTCAGCTTAAGGCGGGTTTTGGCTTCGGCCCATTGGCGGCTAAAAAGCTGTAACTCCGCCGCACTGCCGAGGCCCCGCTCAAACAGCGCGCTCCAGACCAACCCACCCCAAATCAGGGCGTCGTGAAAGGCGGGTGGAATGAGAATGCTGCTCTCCGGCCCATCTTCAGCCAGGGGCACCGGGCGTGGGGTGTAGACCACCAAGGCTGCCCCTGCCTTGCGGGGCTGCACTTGAACGCCTGTGGCGGTTGGGCAGGCCATGGCAGGGTTGCCTTGCAAGGTGCCAAGGGGGTCGGCCTCCAGCAGAGCCAAGGGGGTTACCACCGGCAGGGGCACCTCTCCCCACAGCACTTTAACAAGGGCGTGTGGGGGCGTGCTGAGGGTGGCTTGGCCGGTGCTGTCGGTGTTCACGCTTTCCCGTCGTTGCAGGCTTTGGGGTGCCAACAGCAGCAGTTCATTCAGGGCTTCCAGATACGCCGCATTCAGCCAGTTGAGAGCCTTGCTGCGTACGTCGCCATCGGTACTGCTTTGGTGCGAAAGTTCAACAATCCGGTCGCGAATCGTGTTTACTTGCATCGGTAGCTGCCTTTCTTAAAATTGCCAGGGGGGCCATTTGGCCCCCCTGGGATATGTAACCGGTCTTAAGTCAGTGTTCAGCGGGGTTTTAGTCGGCAACCGCAGCACTGAAGATGTTCACCACGCCGTGGTCGGCATTGTTGAACACCAGTTTGTTGACGCCGCGGATTTCATCGATGGCGAAGCCATTTTCGTGGCCGTAGTCATCCAGGTCTTCCTTGTAGTTGGTGCGCTTGCCCCAGGCCACTGCGGCGGCTTGCGCCCCACAAAGCAGGCCATGCGCCACCTGAATGCCACCCGCACCGGCGGTTGGCAGCAACGGCATTTCGGTTTCGTAGATCATCACGCCATCCCACATGCCCTTGTAGCGTTGGCCGTGCACCAGTACGCTGTCGCCCAGCGTGGTGGGGATGTAGGTGTTAAGCGCCTTAAAGTCGGCGTCGGCCAACAAGTCCCGCACCGCCAATGGGTGCGCAAAGAGCACAAACACCTCTTCCACCTTGTTGCCCTGCTTCACCACAAACGGCCGCACCTTGCGGTCGCCTTCCAGCAGTGCCTTGCGTTTGGCGCGGCTGATTTGGGCGGTGGTCAGGCGGTCGTTGGTGTTATCCACGTTCGCCAAGGCAGTGGCATGGGTGGCATGCCAGTTGGCATCGCTGATGCCATACAGGTAACGCGCCCGCACGCGGCCAATGGCCGTGTTGGTCAGCGCCGTGATGAGGTCGCGCCGCAGCTTTTCGGTCGCCCAATCCACCAAGGCTTCACGGGCTTGGTTGCGCAGATCGAACGCCACGCGCTGCAGGCTCATTTCGCCGCGCAGCATTACGCCGTGGCGGATGGTATCGACCAGCAGGCGCTGGTCGTAGAACACCAGGTCTTCTTCGCTGCCTTTTAGTTTGGTGATGCCACTCACCCCGTTGCCGGTTAGGCGGCCACGCAGTTGAACGGTAATGGCATCGCCGGGTTGTTTGGTCAGTTCTTCCTTCACCTGGATGATATTATGCGAACTCGTCCCCATAAAGTTGAAGAACGGGTTTTGACTGAGGTACTCGCTGAAGACCTCGTTACTCCACGCTTCGGCCGTTACGCCGTGGGTGGTTTCGATGGTTGGTACGCCTGCTGGCATAGCCTGACCCTTTCGGTTGGTTGCTTGGGGACGCAGCGCGTGCGTCTAGGAACGAAACACCTCGTTCAAGGTGCCCTTGGGCTTAGCCGGTGCAGCCTTGCTGCCACCACGGATGCGGCTGAAGGGCAGCGTGGGCGTTGCCGCTTCTGGGGCTTCGGGTGCGGCTGGGTTTTCGGCCAGCACTTCGGCCCGAATTGCAGCCTTAATCGCGGCTGGTTCGTGGCCATATTTGGCCGAGAACTCGGCGTAGGGTTTAAAGTTTACCGCCACTTCCAAGGCCTTTAACGCGGGCGTTGGAGCACCCAGAACATCTTGCAGCAGTGCCGGGTTGGCCTGCACCGCCAAGGCATAGGGCGAAGGTGTACCTTCTTGCGAAGGCGTTGCAATCAGGGCGTCGTAATCGATGCCCACAGTTTGCAAGGCCGTGCGGATGAGGGTTTCGTCGCGCGCAATCGCTGCGCGTTTGTCAGCCGGGAGCGGGGCATCGTCACTCAACGTCGCCTGCTCGCCACCAACTTTTTTTGCACCGTCGTTCAGCTGGGTTAGCTGGGTGCGAATTTCCTGTAGCTTTTCGTTCAGCGGCGTTTGGGCTGGCTGTACGGCATGCTTTTTGAAGGGGAACATATCTGTTTGCTTCCTTTTTTAAGAATCGTTGTTAACGGGTGAAGGCTTAAGCCCCCAGCAAGTCAGGCCGTTGGGCTTCAATAATGGCTGCATCGCGGGCCGAAAGGGCGTCGCGTACCTCTTCCACCACCACGTCAAAGCTGGCTTGAAGGTTATTAGCGCCTTGCGCAAAGAGCCGTGCGGCAGTCAGGTCGTCGGTAATACGCAGCACCTGTGTCGGCGTAAGGCTTTGGCGTAGCAACGTAAGCAACTGAACGCCGAGGCGCTTCTTCATCCGCCGCAGCGCATCGAAGGCAAACATTTGATTTAAGGTGCCCGCCAGCTGGCGCTGCTGAATGGCCCGCCCACTTTGGGCGTTGCTTTCCTTGCCCATGGCTTCATCGAACACACCCAAAACATCCTGAATATCCCGACCAGCCTGTTCCATCACCGCCACTTGGCTGGCCGCCAAATCGGCGTTGCGGATGATGCGTAAATCCTTGCCCGCACGTTTCAGAATTAACCCATCGGGGCGCGCGGCTTCCCGCGCCAACAGGGCTGGGTCGTCCACCGCGTCGATGTCGGCAATTACCTGCACGGTGTTGAGCAGGTGCATGGCTTTGCTGCGGCGTTTGTTAAGCTCCCGTTGGGGGTCGATGGCCGCACGCACCAGCCCATAAGGGCGGCCATCGGCTTTGTGGCGTTTGTACACGTAGGGCAGCAGCGTAAACTCCTCGCTCGGCAGGGTTTGCTGATGGAGCAAGACTTCGCCCGCATAGTACACCACCTGCACCTGTGTCATATACTGCTGAGGCAACAGCTGCGCGCCCGGGGTTTGGGCCATGGCACGGGCTTCGGTACGGCTGGTAAAGCCCCGAATCTGGCCACTCAGCAACTGAACTTGCCACTGCTTAACGGCCCGTTTTAACTGCACCTCTACTACCCGATACAGTTCGTTGCGTTCGTCGTAGTAGCGTACTCCTTGGCTGCCTAGCAGCCCTTCCCCGCGTTGACTGTAGGGGCCCTTAAGGCCCTGCGTGCGCAGGGCGCTTAACACCTTGGCGGCGTGGTCGGGGAACAGTACGCCCACCGCGTCGCCGTCCAGCCACCGCGTACGCGCCACAAAGCGGGCGTCGCTTAAATCGGGCGCGCGGGCCCATGGGTCCCACACCACGGCCAGGTCATCTTCGGCCTTCACAAACACGGCTTGGTCTTGCCCCATTTCCAACCAGCCGATGCCGCTGACCAACCCTGCCCGAAAGGCGTAACTGATTTCCTGCGGCAGGTCGGTGCGCTCGGCGGTGTAGCTTAACAGCTCGGTTAAGACACGGGCGGCCTGTTCTTCTTGCTTTACCCCGCTGCGGCTGCGGTAGGCCAGTCGCGTCCGGCCTGCCACTTCGGTACCGGCCACATTATCAATTTTTGCGGCAATCTTGTTAATCACGATCGCGGGCTGCCCTAGCTCCGCCAAACGCGCCACTTCTTCGGGTGCCCATTGCTGGCCGTCGTAAAAATCCCACGCCAGTCGGGCTTCCTCTTGCCAATGGGTATAGGCTTGGGATTGCACAGCTGCCTCGTACAGGCTGCGGGCACGGGTTAACAGTTCGGTTGGGTCCATGGCTATTGTGCTCCTGCTTGATTCATCGGTACCAACCCTTTATCCCCCTGATGCTGGACCACCAATTTGGCCCAGCCGCTGTTGTGACCCAGCACAGCCCTCACCGCCGTTACGTCGCCAACGGCCCCTTCAATGCCACCCTGATAGTCCTCCCAGATGGCGGTGCCCCGCTTTAATTGTTCCGGGGGGTCACACGTGGTCTGCATCACCCCGCTATCGCCGGGCAGAAGTTGCAAGACAAAGCGCGCGGTGCCGCTGCTGGGCAGGATGACCGGGCGCTGCCGACCGGCGCTGGTATAGATATGGGTCTGTGTCAACGTGCTCATGCGGGCTTACTTTCTTAAATGTTTCAGGGTGGGGATGCAGAAGAGCTAAACCGTGCGCCAGTCGCCCGCGTGGCCGCGCGGCCTTGGCAGGCTGCGGGCTTCCTTCTCAGCACGGGCCAGCGACAGGCTTACCAAGGCGTAGCGGGTGGCATCCATCAGGTGGTCATCTTGCTTCACCACGCGGCCTTTGCTGTCGCGCCGATAAAGCCGGTATTCGGCCCACCAATCGGGCAGATCGGCAAAGACTTTTAAAGTCCCCGCGCGCAACCGCTCCAGCATCACCATCAGGCCGTATTCAACCGTGTTGTTGGCCAGGGTAAAATGCAGCCCGGCCTCGGCGTACAGTTCAATCAGGCTAAGTCCGTCGCGTTGGCTGGCCGCTTGCCCGGCCGGGTCGCATACCGCGGGCCAACCCCCGTGCGCCAGAATTGCGGCCGCATGCGTGGCGGGGGTTTGCTCGGCCACGGCGTAGGTATCGGTCACATACACGGTATCGGTGGCGGTATCGTGGGCCAACCATACGGCTGCTGTGGGGGCAACGTAGCCAAAATCCACGCCCACGATACGGCGCCAACCAGCCGGAATTGCGAACCGTGGCACCGCCACGTCGGCTTCGGCTAACGGGTAGACCAAACCCTGCGCTGCCCGAATTTCCCCGTGTTCGCGGGCCGCCAGTTCGTGGGGTGGTAAGCTGGCACGCAACCTTGCTTGGGCTGCGCTGTTAAGGTGAAAGGTATCGGCCCACCCTGCACGAATCACCGCCTTCCCCGCCCGCGTGGTAGCGCCAGCATTGCCAAGGTAATGGGTTAGCAACGGGGTTAGGCCCATCAGCGGCGTCATCGTTAGCAGCAGGTGCCCTTGCAGGGTGAGAGTCCGCAGCAAGGCTTCTTGATACACCTCCAACGGGGGTTCTTCATCCAGATGAATCACGTGCCGCGCGGTGCCCTGAAAGCTGGCCCGGCCTTGGTCGAAGCTTTTAAAGCCAAGCACCGAAAGCCCGCCCGAATGGTGCCGCACACTCACCACATCCACTGCCCCCCCGCCCTTGTGCCGCTGCGCGACCAGCCGCACGGGCTCAATCACGCCGCGTGGGTTGCCCGCTGGGCCCCCAAGGTAGGTGGCTTGCAAGATATCGCGCGTCACTTCCCGCGTGACCGAAGCCGCCCAAGCCTGAACGGGTTGACTAAACCGTACCCCTTGCCACCACGGGGGGTAGGCCCCGCTGAGGTGAAAGGCCACCTCGGCGGCACCGGCCAAAGTCTTCCCCACCCGGTTGCCCGCAAGAAAGAGCCGCTCGTGCGCCACACTGCCGGCGGCATGAAAGGCCTGCTGACGACTGTGCGGGCAATACCAGCCCCCCAGACTAGCCTGCCAGAGTTGAAGGGCTTCCCAAAGGTGGAGCAGTGCCGTGGTGGCTGGTTGGTTAGTCACCCCGGCAGTTCCGGTTCGGGGCCCGAGGATTTTTAGGGGCTGGCGCGCGCAGCCGCCATTCATCCAGTCGGGCCAGCACCCACGTTAGCAGCGTTAACCAAAAGGCCATGGCGTTCTATCTCCTTATGATGATGTTCAACCTGCCGCAGCAGCGTCAGCAGGGCATCCCAACTTGGCGGCAAGGGGGGTGTTGGTGGCGGTAAGGCTTCGGCCAAGCGGGCATACACCAGCTTGGCAGCGGCCACGTCGCCTTCTCTGGCGCGTAACCACATGGCGTCATCGATGTCGGCCAAGCGCCGCGCCAACTGCGTGGTGGAACCAGGGTCATCCATGGTGGGGGGCTTTCCTAGAATAAAAAATCCGCCTCAAGGGGCGGCACAGTTCTGCAAGGATGAAAGAACCCTAGCCTGCTTGTTTCAGGCTGTCAAGAAAATTCGTTTAAGTTATTCTTTTTATATATAAACACCCAAAAAGTACTTCTATCCATACCGTTCAATTCCCCCATGATGCGCTAAAACCCTTGCCAAGGCTGGCGTGGCTTGCTACATGGGCCTTGCACTGCGCTGGAATTCCCCAGCCCCGTGCCTCCATTCCAAACCTTGGGATGGCCCCGTTCCTTGGGGAAGTCACTTTAATAAAGTGGCGTAATAGATTAAAGAGAAAGCCAAAACAATGGCCGTTAAAATTCGTCTGGCCCGTGGTGGTCGCAAGAGCCTCCCTATCTATAGCATCGTTGCTGCCGACAGCCGCGCCAGCCGCGATAAAAAGTTTATTGAACGCTTGGGCTTTTATGCCCCCAAGGCCCGTGGGGCCGAAGTACCCTTTAACCTGAACGAAGAACGCCTCACCTACTGGGTTGGCGTGGGCGCGCAGGTTACCGATGTGGTGGCCCGCCTGCTGGTAAAGCATAACGTTGGCCCCGAAGCCGTGCGGAATGCCTTCATTAAAGTAAAAACCCGCCGTATTAAAACCGCAGGTGTGGTTGCTGCTGGCAAAGCCCATGGCGAAGCCCTGAAGGCCGCCGCCGCCGCTGAAGCCGAAGCCAAGGCCGCCGCCGAAGCCAAGGCCGTTGCCGAGGCCGAAGCCAAAGCTGCCGCCGCTGCTGAAGCCAAGGCTGCCGCTGAAGCTGCTGCCAAGGCCGAAGCCGACACTGCTGCTGCCGCAACACCGGAAGCCCCAGCCGAACAGCCACAGGCTTAACCCTGAGCAGGTCTCGTCAGCCCATGGCGGCCGACCGCATCCAGATTGGGGGCCTTAAAGGCCCCCATGGCTTGCAGGGCTATGTGAAGGTTAAGCTGCTGCTGGCCGACCCTGCCCTGCTGCGCAGCATTAAAACTGTGTTTTTAGCCGATGGTACAGGGTACGGTTTAGTCAATTCCAAACCAGTTGGGCAGGGCCTCGTGGCCATCCAGTTGGCTGGGATTGCGACCCCAGAAGCCGCCGCAGCGCTTAAAGGGCCTGTTTTTGCTGAAAAATCTGCCTTTGATGTGGCAGAAGATGAAGTACTTCTGGCCGACCTGATTGGCCAGCCCGTGGTCGACCATACCGGCAAGGTTCAGGGGCTGGTTGAGGCCATCACCGAACTGCCGGCAGGCCCTGCTTTGGTGATAAAGACCGAAGCCAATCCCAAAACGCTGCTGGTACCACTGGCGGCCGATTTTGTGGTGGTCACGGCCGCTGCTGCGGCTAACCTGCCGCCCCGCCTCGAGCTCACCCCGCTAGGGTTGCAGCTGTTAACGCTTTAAGGGCTTGACTTACCCCCGTTCTTCGGGCTAAAGCGCCCCTATAGGCTTTGCTGCATGGTGCAGCCAGGTCAACGATGACAGAAAAAGTGCCATACCGATGATTCGCGTAGATGTTTTCAGCAACGATGTAGAGCAGGCCTTGCGTCGCCTGAAAAAGCTGATGAACCGCGAGGGTCTGTTCCGCGAGTTGCGCCAACGTCGTTACAACGAGAAACCTTTCGAAAAGCGTGCCCGCGAAATGCGTGAAGGCGTCCGCCGTACCAAAAAAGCCGACAACAAGCGTCAGTGGGAACTCTAAAGTTTCTGGTTACAACTTACCTAAGCCCCCGTCTGGGGGCTTTTTTTAGGCTTAATGCCTAAGCCTTAGGCGTCTCCTGCACCCATCCTGCTTGCAAAAGAGCAACACTTGCCTAAAGTGCCTTCTATGAAACTCAGTATCTCTCGCGAAACCTTCTATCGTGCCTTGCGCCACATGAGCAGCGTGGTCGAAAAGCGCTCCAGCATTGCTATTTTGGGGAACGTCCGCCTCAAGGCTGAAAATAACCGCCTAGAAACCACAGCCACCGACAACGACCTTTGCGTGCAAGGCAGCGCCGAGGCCTTTGTCGACACCCCCGGCGTGACCACCGTTCAAGCTTTGAAACTGTTCGAGATTGTTGGTAAAATTCCTGAGGGCGTGATGGTGTCGATGGAGCTGGAAAGCGGCGGCAGTCGTCTGGCAATTCAGGCGGGTAAAGCCAAGTTCAGCTTGGCCACACTCGGGGCGGAAGCCTTTCCGGATATGAGCCGGGTCGATGGTGGAATTACCTTTACCATCTCTGCTCCTGTTTTAAAAAAACTGCTGGAAAAAACCAGCTTTGCTGCCAGTACCGATGAAACCCGGGCCTACCTTACCGGGGTTTACCTGCACAGCATTATGGTCAACGACCAGCAAACCCTGCGCTGCGTGGCAACCGATGGCCACCGTTTGGCCCAAGCCGATGTGCCCTGCCCGGCTGGTGCCGAGGATATCCCTAGCGTGATCCTGCCCCGTAAATGCGTGACCGAGCTACGCCGTCTCTGCGAAGAAACCGCAGAAGTTCGCTTAACGGTTGGCGAGAAAAAGATACAGGCCGAATCTACCGACCTTACCCTTACCAGCAAGGTGATTGACGCCACCTACCCCGACTACGACCGCGTCATCCCTAAAAATAACCCCAACAGCCTTACGGTTGCACGTCGTTCGCTGTTGCAGGCGGTCGACCGGGTCAGCATTCTCAGCCATGAGAAAACCCGCAGCGTGCGCTTTAACGCGATTGAAAATGCCTTGGCCCTTTCCGCCAATAACCCCGACCAAGAAAACGCCAGCGAAGAGGTTAAGGCCGACTTTGCCGGAACCCCGCTTGAGGTTGGCTTTAATGCCAAATATCTGGCCGATATCGGCGGTCAGATTGCCGGCGACGATGTGGTCTTTAGTTTCAAGGATGGCACTGCCCCCGTGCTGGTGACCGACCCAAACGACCCTACCACGACCTTTGTCATCATGCCGATGCGCGTCTAAAACGTAGGAGAATCCTTAACGGGGGCTAAGGCCCCCGTTTTTATTGTTTGTAAGGAGAGAATTTTTTTCTTACACTTAATAACCATGGCCTCACTCTGCTACACCCTTGCGCATAGCCTTACCCTGCAAGGTATTGGTTTACATAGTGGCGAGCACACCGCCGTGCACTTGCGCCCCCTGCCCGAGCCCAGCATTGCGCTTACGGTTAATGGTTCTGCCCTGCGTGTGGCGGCTACGCATGTCACGCCTACCCCGCTGCGCACCACCCTTACCGATGGTGCCATCAGCTTGGCTACGCCCGAACATCTGTTTGCGGCCCTTTACGGGCTGGGGGTTTTTGGCGTTGCGATTGAAATTGATGGCTACCCCGAAGTGCCGATTCTCGATGGCAGCGCCCTGCCTTGGGTGCACGCGATTGACGCAGCGGGCCGTACCCCCTTGGCAACCCCGCCTGCGCCACTGGTGGTGAGTCAGGCCGTGCAGTATGCCGATGATGACCGCTTGCTGGTTGCCACCCCACGCCCAGAAGAGGGGCTAGAGGTCGCCTGCGATGTGACGTTTTCCACACCAACTATAGGCCGCCAACAATGGCGGGGGGTTATCACCGAGGCCACCTTTCGCCACGCCTTGGCCCCTGCCCGCAGCTTTGCCTTGCAGGCCGATGTAGAGGCCGCCATGGCAGCTGGGTTGCTGAAGGGTGCCAGCTTGGCCAGCGGGGTACTGATGACGCGCGAGAACAAAATTGCCAACCCCGAAGGCCTGCGCTTTCCTGACGAACCCGTGCGCCATAAGGTGCTGGATTTTCTGGGCGATGCCTACTTGGCTGGCCAGCCGCTGGAGGGTAATTTTAACCTTACCGCCCCCGGCCATACCGCGAATAATGCGCTGCTTCAACGCGTTTTAAACCAAAGCAAAGCTACCCCATGACCATGAACTTTGGCGACCTGTTGGGCATGATTCGGCAAGATTACCTCGACACCCTTTCCGCCACTGCCGCCGATGCCAGCGCCGGTGGGGCCGTAGAAACCGAAACCGCCCACCACCAAGGTACCCCCAAGGTGGGCGTAACGCTGTGGCACGACTTGACCGTGGCGGGCAGGCCCGTTCAGGTGGCCAGCGAAGGGGTGTTTCAGTTCCCCACCGCCATTCAGTTTGGCTGGGGCGATGCCCTGCCCGGTCAACCTGAACCGCTGCAGGTCACCATTCAGCCCTTTGCATGGGATGCCATGCCCGTAAAGTTGGCACCCATGGCGGGGGCAAGTATCGACCCAACCCCCCTGGCCCAATGGCTGGAGCAATGGGGCGCAGAACCCGAACCCGACCTGATTGCCGAAGATAGCCCCTACCGCGAGGTGGCCCATAGCCTGATTTGGCACGACAACGCCCACTTTACGCTGGATATGGGGAGCGCGCCGCTCGATGCCTGGCAGGACTTGCTGGAGGCGCTGTTGGCCGCCAACGTCGCACGGGCAACTTTTGGCGAGGCTATGGGTTGACAACGCCCTTGCTTGCCCCCTATAGGCAGGCTTGGTGGGGCTAATAGCTCAGTTGGTTAGAGCACTGTGTTGATAACGCAGGGGTCGTAAGTTCGAGTCTTACTTGGCCCACCATTCCAGTTTAAGGCCCTCTGCGTTATTGCTTTCAGTTCTGCACCTTTGGTGCAAGGCAGGGGTCGTAAGTTCGAGTCTTACTTGGCCCACCATTTTTCCGAAGGAAAATTCACCAGAGGGGGGTACAGGGGGTTTACCCCCTGCAGATGTCAGGAGTTGCGAGAAGTTAGCCGGTGCGCGTAAGCGCACAGGAGGCGTGTAGAGATGTGCTGCCAGCACTGTGCCGCCCACCATTTTTCCGAAGGAAAATTTACCCAAAGGGGTGTGCAGGGGGCATAGCCCCCGCAAGCGGTTCGATATACTGGCAGCAGCCAGTGCGCACCAGCGCACAAAAGGCGTGAAAAAAGGTGCTTGGAAGACTGACCCCGCCACCGCTCCTTCAGAGCAGCCCCAACATGTTCAGTATTCCCAAGCAATGAACGCTGCGCTACAATCCTTACCAATGGATTTTACCCCGCTTACCTCTTATCAAGCCCTCATGGCGGGCTACCCGCATCCGTGGGGTTTGATTTTAAGCAAGGAGCATAAACATGGGCGGTAAGTTTATTTGCAATGACACCCTACGCATTTCTAAAGCACAGGGCTTTCCTGACTTTCTATCATTAGAAAAGCACTTACAAGCGCCGTATTCCTTGCACGATGTTGAAGGCAAAATCTTCTCATTTAATAAGCCTGATTTACGCCTCTATCAGCCAACGCCAATCCGTGTGAGTTGGGTGGAGGATGTGAATGGCAAGTGGGTTTACTGGGGGATGATTAATATTCTGGAAACCACCCTAAACTTTGAAAATAATACGACCTCTGGGACATATAAGGTTGTTAAGCTCTTCACTCCCCAGCAAATGCGGGATTATTTTGAGATGAAAGATGGCGTTGTCGCCAATAACTATTTTTAGCCATGTACCAGCCCTGCATCATCAACGCCGACGATTTTGGCCTCACCGATGGCGTATGCCAAGCCATTGTAGAGTTGGGGCAAGCTGGCGGCCTCAGCAGCACCACCGCGATGCTGGGCGTGCCTGAGGCTTTGCCGCGCATGCACCGCTACTGGGATAGGCTGACCATCCCCTGCGGCGTGCACCTGCACCTGACCTATGGCGCCCCTATCAGCAAAGGCATGCAGCAGTATTGCGCCAGCCGTTGGAGTGGGCAGTTTCCACGCCTACGCACTGAGATTTCTTACCCTGCCGATTTGGCGATGGAGGAATGCCGCGCCCAAGTGGAGCTATTTCGGCAAGAGTTTGGCCAACCCAGCCACATTGACACCCACCACGGCTTTCACCGCGATAACCGCTATCGCACAGGGCTTTTGCAACTGGCCCAAGACTACGGGCTTCCTATGCGTGGAGGCGATGGAGGTGACGAGGCGCCCGCCAGTAGGTATGGCATTGCCGAAAGCAGCGTGCTGGAGGCATGGAGCAACACGGGGTGGGATACCGTGGAAGATGGCTTTGCAAAGCTGCGCAAAGTTTTAGAGCAAGCCAACACTGCCAAACTCGGTGGGGTATGGGAGCTGGTTTGCCACCCCGCCTACACCGATGACCACCTGCGGGCGATTACCCGCCTTAACGACCGCCGCGAGCTGGAGCGGCAGATACTTGATGGGCCTAACACCATGGCATTATGGCAAGAGTTAGGGATTGAATTGACAGACTTTAAAGGCTTAAGCCTAAAGCCGTTGCCGGTGGGCCAAGGCTAGCCCGAGCGTGCCTTCATCGAGGTAATCTACGCTGGCGCCAACAGGCATACCCTTGGCCAGTGTGGAAAGGATGGCTTGCGGCGCGGCGCGCTGAACCAAGCTGGCCACCAAATGGCTGGTGGTCTGGCCTTCCAAACTGGCGCCGAGGGCCAAAATCACCTCCTGCACGGCTGGAATGGCGGTACGCAACCGATGCTCCAGCTGGCCCAGTGAAAGGTCATCGGGCGAAACCCCCTGCAGCGCACTGACCACGCCGCCCAATACATGGTAGCGGCCACGGTAGTCGCCGCCGCGCTCCAGCGCCCAGATATCGGCCACCGATTCCACCACACACAGGGTGGTCGCGTCGCGCGTGGTGCTCAGGCAAATCGGGCACACGCAGCCGCCATCGGCGTTAAACTCGGCCAAGTTGCCGCAAACGGTGCAAGTACCTAACTGTTGGGCGGCGCGCTGCAGGGCTTCCGTCAGGTCGTTCAATCGTGTTGGGGCAGCAAACAGCGCCAACGCCACCCTTTGGGCACTGCGTGGGCCAAGCCCCGGCAACCGCGCGAGCTGCTTAAGCAACCCTTGCAAGGCCAGCGGCTGAGCCATCGATGTGTTGGCCTGCTTACAGATTTAAACCGGGTATGCCAAGGCCACCGGTCACGGCGCTCATCTTTTGCTTGGCCAGCGCATTGGTTTTGGCCAAGGCGTCGGCATAGGCCACCTTAAGCAGGTCTTCCAAGGTTTCAAGTTCGGCAGGGTCGACCACTGCAGCTTGCAGTTTAACCTGTTGCACCGAATGGTCGCCCGCCATCACAATGCTCACGGCACCGCCGCCGCTGCTGCCTTCTACGGTGGTTTTGGCCAACTCGGCCTGAACCTGTTGCAGGCCTTTTTGCATATCCTGCGCTTTTTTCAGCATCGCCATCATGTTCATGGGGGTGGGTTCCTTTGCTTAAACTCTATGATTTTTTATTGGGTGGGGTTTTCTGCGTCAACGGCCACCACGGTGGCCCCAGCAAACATGGCCAAGGCAGCGGCCACCTGGGGGTCGGCCGAGGCTTCTTGCAGGCGTGAGACTTCGGCGGCCTTGGCCTGCTCGGCCAGAGTTGCTGGCAGTGGCGTACTACGTTCGGCATTGTCGGCCAGCAGCACCACTTGCCAAGGGTGCCCCGTGGCGAGGCTCAGTAACTCACGCAGCATTTGCACAATCACTTCCGGCTTATGCAGCCCTTGCTGCACATGCACATCCAGCACGCGGTCGCCCACACTTTCGCAGCGCACCTGTTGTTCCAGAATGGCCGCCAAGCCAGGCTTCTGTGCGCGCACCAAGGTGACCACTGCGGCCCAGTCGGTGGGGTCGGGTTGTAAGCTCGGTGGCGCTGCCTGCGGGCCTTCCGCTGAAGGTGTTGGGGCCCAGGTTTGATTCTCTGCTTGCTTGAGTAAAGTCTGTAAGGGCGGTAATTGGCTGAGATAACCAACCCGTACCAAGGCCATACTTAAGGCTTCGAAGGGGCGCTCGGCGGTTTTGATTTCAGTAAGGGCCTGTACCAACACGCTGTACGCGCGGGCCAACTGGGGCACGGAGAGCCCTTGGGCCAAGGGCACCGCGTGACGGCGTTCCATTTCGCTCAGGCGGCTGCTCTCGGCCAGCCCCGCTACCACCTTCAGGCGCGTGAGCAAATGCAGTGCTTCTAACATCGCCTGCGTTAAACTCAGGGCATCGGTGCCCGCATCGTACAGGGCGTCGGCACGCGCCAAGGCGGCTGCCAAGCGCTGCCCCAACAGGTCTTCAAGCAGCTGCCATACCTGAACGCGGTCGGCAACGCCGAGCATCCCTTCAACCAACGCCAAGGTTACGGGTACCCCGCTGGCAAGGGCGATGGCCTGATCGAGCAGGCTTAACCCGTCGCGCACGCTGCCGTCGGCCGCGCGGGCAATGAGCTGAACGGCAGCAGTGTCGGCTGCCAAGCCTTCCTTACCCAGGATTTCGGTGAAATGTTCGGTCAGGGTGGTGGCGGGCACCCGTTGCAGATCGAAGCGCTGGCAACGGCTTAACACTGTTAAGGGCACCTTCTGCACATCGGTGGTGGCAAAGATGAACTTAATCTGGGGCGGCGGTTCTTCCAATGTTTTAAGCAAGGCATTGAAGGCCGTGTTGCTCAGCATATGCACTTCATCGATGATATAAACCTTAAAGCGACCAGCCAGCGGGGCGTAGGCTACGCCTTCAAACAGCTTGGCAATATCTTCCACACTGCGGTTGCTGGCGGCGTCGAACTCCAGCACATCGGGGTGGCGGCCAAGCCGAATATTCTCGGCCTGCGGGTCGTTTTCAGCCCAAGTTGCGCTGGGGCCATTCTCGCAATTCAGGGCCATCGCCAACAGCCGGGCGGTGCTGGTTTTGCCGGTGCCCCGAATCCCCGTCAGCACATAGGCGTGGTGAAGCTTGCCACTTTGCAGAGCGTTGGTGAGTGTTCGCACCAAGGCAGGCTGGCCAATCAGTTCGGCAAAGGTACGGCTGCGGTACTTGCGCGCCAGTACCACGTAATCCGTTTTTGTAAGCTCGCCCATAGGCTGCTTATAGCCTAGAATATGCCCCAGTGTAAGGGGTTTTTAGCCCCCTGCCCGCTCAGAAAACAATGCTCGTTTATCCTCGGCGCTTTCCTCGGCAGCCTCTTTGGCATTCTCCATGGGGCCGATGCTGGCCTGAATGTTGGGCCAACTGGCGCTGTACTTACGGTTAAGCACCGCCCAGGCCAATTCGTTGGGTGCCAGTTCTTCGTCGCTTTTGATGGCTTCAATCGGGCACTCGGGCTCACACACGCCGCAATCGATGCATTCATCGGGGTTAATCACCAACATGTTTTCGCCTTGGTAAAAACAGTTGACTGGGCACACCTCAACACAGTCGGTATAGCGGCAGTTAATGCATTTCCCCGTCACTACAAATGGCATAGTTTAACCCTTTTCGTTATATTTCTGGTATAAGGCTGGCGCTGCCCGTTGGCAACACCGCACCGGGTTAAGTTAAGCCAAGGTCAATCTAGTGCCCGCCAAGGCATGGCCGATTGGCTTTTGTATGTGCTAAGCTGCCATCAATGCTCATAAAAATAAGCCTTACAGCCTTGCTGGCGTTGCTGTTTGCCCAGGTGACGTGGGCTGGCCGCGAAGCCTACGACGTGAGTCCAGAGCAGGTTCGCACGACCGTCACATTCCCCTTAAACTGGCTTGAACCCGCAGCAGGCCCGGCCAGCGACTCTGCCCACGAAGCAGCCAACGCACCCGCCGCTACCGAAGCCGAGACAGGGGCTACCGGCGAGGCAGCCGCCGAAGCCCCAAGCGCCCATGGCTCTGCCCATGGCTCTGCCCATGGTTCTGGGCACGGTAGTGCCGATAAGCCCAAACCGAAAAAGCAGGCTGGCCCACCACCGCTGCCGGCAGTCCAGATTGGTGGCCGCACGGTTCGCCGTGCCGTCGATGAAGCACTGGCCAACGAAGACGCAACCCTGCCGCCTGCGCTACGCGACAGCAGCTATTCCATGAAGTTGCGTAACCGCATCGTTTTTACACCCTTCGTTCACCAACCCCGGCTTGGCCCCACCCAAAGCAGCATTACGGTGGTGATTTTCGAAGACCTTGGGTGCGCGCCCTGCAAGCCCGACCAAGATATTCTCGAGCAAACACTTGCGCCGCTTATCACGTCGTTGCAATCAACAGCCTCCCCCACTGTGCCGACCATGCAGATTGTTTGGGCCCATGCGCCTTCAAGCCGCTGGCAGGGCACCAACCTTAATGCCTTTTACAGCAAGGTTGCGGCGCGCCAGCATCGGTTTTGGGATTATCGTAGTGCGATTCTGGCCAACCCCGATCGTGAGAACGAAGCCGCCTTTGGCGTGTTAAGTTCGCTTGGTATCGAGCCGCGCCATATTCGCCAAAGTGCACTTTCCGAAGCACGCCGCTTTTACCGCGAATTGGATGCCGACACCACACAAAGCCGTAACCTGGTCATCACTGGAACACCCACGGTCCTGGTGAACGGGATACGCCTCGGCGACCTAGGCTTGCCGCTTAACTTACTGCCCGATGTGCTTACCTACGTGAACAACCGGCTTCAGGCAGGCTTAACGGAACCCCCGCTTTAGGTTTATTGGCATGAATCAATCCGTCACATCAAAAACAATGAACGCCCGTTTAACTGCGGTGCGCGAAAAACTTGACCGGCGCCTATTGGCCAAACGCCAACAACGGCTCGAACCACGCAACGGCTCTGTTCTCCCCGAACATATTCCCGTGACGCTCACACCCGGCGTGTCGGGACTGTTGGCCCTGATCCACAAAAGCCTGCAGGAAGACCGCGTAAGGCTCCTCCCTCCTCCAGCACCGGGCGAAGAAACCCCCGCGCTACCACCCGCACCAGTCTTACCCATTCCTCCAGCCTTGCAGGAACTGGCCGACGCTTTTCAGGCCTCGGTACCCTTGCTGCCACGGGCCGACCGCGCGCTGGTCCTGCCGCCTCAGGTTCACGGGGCGGTGTTGGCTTTTTTGCAAGACGAGTTTACCTACCTCAGCGATACAACCCAAGCGCGCCCGCCAACCCCTGCCCCCTTGCTCATGAAGCTGCGGCAGGCCACATCGGCCTACAGCGAAGGCCGGGTTTCCGACTCCATCACCTTGCTCAAGAATGCCTTGAACGGTGACCCGCATAACCAAAGTATTTTAGCGTGTTTAAGTCAAATTCTGTATGGTTTGGCAAACCTTGGTAACGCAACAGCCTTGCCCGAAGCCCGCGATTATGCCCAACGCAGTATGATTGCGAGCGAACAGCAACGCCCTGCAAGGCTCGAGCTCTATCAGTATCTGGCGCTCATTACAGAACGTGCTTTTAGCGAAGACCGTACCCTCGAGTGGCTTAGAACCACCAACCTGCTTAACCCTGCCCTGTTACAAGGCCATGGTGGTTTGATGGGAATGCAAAGCATTCCCCTGCGTGCTTGGGGGCTTTTGACAACCCTTCCCGTTACCACATGGGGTGACCATGAGCTGGACCATTGCCAGAACCTGCTGCATCAGGTCGTCGGCGGCGGAGCCCTGTATCTCCACTGGTTGCGGCCCTTGCTGCAACAGCGGTTAAGCCTTAGCAAAGTGCCCGAAGAGCGCATTATGGCCTTTGAAGAGTCTGTGACCGCCAGTTGGCGTTCCTTCGAGCAAGTGCAGCGCTCACTCGCCCAGTTTCCGCAGGTTCAGTATGCGCAACCTTGGCTGATTAAATTGCGCTATCTTAATACCTTGGTGCAGGTTCTGCCCCAACAGTCGTTCGATATGATTCTCTGCCACGTCTCGCTCGATGGCCAGAGCTGGCACGAGCACGCCTACCCGCAGCGCGAGTTTCAGGCGATGCTGGAGGACTATACTCTCTCTTTTTGGCGACTCTGGGGCCAGAGCCTGACAGCCAACAAGGACCATCTCAAGCTCAGCATGTTTCCGGCCGAAGATACCTTGCAAGAGGCCGAGCTCATTCCCGACCTTGAAGCTGCACTTGAACTGCTGAGAGGTCTCGAGCGCCAGGCCATGCAATCCGATTTATGGGATGATATCAAGCCGTGGCTCACGCGTTGGCAAACCGACCACCTCTTGGCCGTGGCAACCGGGAGCAACCAACCACGCAACCGCTTTGCTCCTAATCTGAGTATGTTCAAAACCCTTTACCGCCGCTGGCAGGAACCCGTGATTCATTCGTACTTAACCAGTGACTTGATTACCGAAACGGCACGACGTGGCGGCTTTGCGAGCCTTGAGGAAGCGCTGACGGCGCTGGGCGGCGCCCTACGGCTGCTGGACGACCGTACCTATGGGCTGGAGGCCGCCCAAAGACGCGCCTTGATGTTGGCCCAAAAACAAAATCCAGCTAAATTCGCTGGCCGTCGTTTTAATGGCGAACGTTCCTTTGCTGGCAGCGGCGTGATGCGCGGCCTGTTACCCTTGGGCCTGCTTGGGGCTATTTTTGCAGCCTTTATGCTGAGCGGCAATGTCAGTCAGGCGATTGGCATTTCCTTGGCGTTGGTGGGCTTGGCCGGCGTGCTGCTGATTAACCTTTCGCAGCGTTCATAGCCTAACTATAGCCGTTTACGCGTGCCTACCAGCGTAGGTCAACCTGCTCCCACGAAAAAGTCCCAGGTCCTGCACTGTTTGGCAGGCGGCCAAAGTGCCCGCCACTGGCGGTAGGCAGGTAAATTGGTGCAGCCAAGCAAAGTTTGGTTTGCAGGCCACGCGGGGTTAAATCCAGTTGGCGTTTTAGTTGTTCGGCCAAGTTTTGGTTGGAAAGAGTGCCCGTACCAAAGGTTTCTACATACAGCGCCAAGGGCTCTGCTACACCAATGGCATAGGCCAGCTGAACTTCACAACGCTGGGCCAACCCGGCTGCCACCACATTTTTAGCCAAGTAGCGGGCGGCATAGGCGGCGCTGCGGTCGACCTTGGTTGGGTCTTTGCCGCTAAAGGCGCCGCCACCGTGGCGGGCGGCTCCGCCGTAGCTATCCACAATAATCTTGCGTCCAGTCAGGCCCGTATCGCCCGCGGGGCCGCCCAAAGTAAAGCTGCCAGTGGGGTTAACCAAAAATCTGGTCTTGGCATCAATCCAGCCCGCGGGCAGCACGGCGGCCCATGCTTGACGGATTAACGCTTCCAAGTCGTCGTGGTGCAGGCTTGCACTATGCTGATGACTAATGAGCAGCGTGTGCGCCCGCAGCGGTACGCCTGCTGCGCTGTATTCCAAAGTTACCTGGCTTTTGGCATCGGGCAATAGCCCGTGGTTGTTGGCCAAGGGCCCTTGCCGACGTAAGGCTTCAAGGCGCTGCAAGACTGCATGGGCATAATAGAGGGCCGCGGGCATCAGGGTTGGGGTTTCGTTGCAGGCATACCCAAACATGTGCCCTTGGTCGCCAGCCCCTTCGCTGGTACGGTCACCGGCATCCACGCCCTGTGCAATTTCGGCCGACTGCTGCCCCATCACGTTGATAATTTTAACAGTTGCAGCATCAAAACCTTGGTTAACCCCACCCACATAGCCAATACGGGCGATGACATCGCGTACCACGGGTTCTAGGTTGGGGGTGGCATGGCTGCGGGTTTCGCCGGCCATGCAAACAAAGTCGGTGGTTACCAACACTTCGCTGGCCACACGGGCGTGGAGGTCGGCCGCCAGGTAGGCGTCCAAAATGGCATCGCTGATTTGGTCTGCTACCTTATCGGGGTGCCCACAGCTTACAGCTTCGCTGGTAAAGAGGTATGTATCCATAGCCCAAGTGTGTACGTGCGGAAGGTATTTGACGCAAGCCCAACACTCGCGTAAATCTGATTGCAAATGCCGCAACATTATACCTTTCATCTGTTGGCTCAGGGCCGCCGATGGGGGGTGGTGCACTTGCAAACTCACGCAGTCATACCTCCGGCAACGGCGGCTTGGTTGCGGGCGGCGGTGGCGGCAACGTATATTACACTGCCAGCGTTTAAGGCGGCGCCTTGGTCGGTAGCGTTTAACCTTACCCAAGCGGCGGCAGCGCGCGCGGCCAACCAGCAATTTCGTGGGAAAGATTACACCCCCGATGTGCTCTCGTTCCCCCTCTGGGAGGCTGGTCATGCTGGCGATGTGCTGCTCTGTTGGCCTGCCCTGAAGGCAGCAGCCTTGCAGCAGGGCAAACCCCTGAAGGCGCACTTTCAGCATTTGGTGGTTCATGCCATGCTGCACTTGGCAGGGCACGACCACACCACGCAAAAGCAAGCTGGCATTATGGAGGCCAAAGAAGTGGCCGTTCTCAGCACTTTGGGGTGGCCAAACCCCTACCTTCCCGACTAGTATGCCAGCCTCATGAAACGCTTTTTGCTCCTTACCCTGCACCGTTTCCGGCAACGCTTGGATGACGAGCGTCAGTTTTGGCATCGGGCCAAGGTGCTGCGCCCTCACCTGCCCCAGCTTTATGCCGCATTGTCTGAACGCACCGCAGTACCGCTCACTCACCACGAACGTGACCTTATGGATAACGCCCTAACCTTCAGTGCGTTGGTGGCCGACGATGTGGCCGTTCCCCGCGCTGCGATTATTGCAATTCCCGATACCGCCTCCTTTCATGAAGTGCTGGCCCTGTTTGGTCGTAGTCAGCACAGTCGGCTGCCTGTTATGGGCCAAAGCCTTGATGACCTGAAAGGCTTTTTGCTGCTTAAGGATGTGGTGCTGCACCTGGACGCGCCTCAGACCTTTAAGCTCGATGACTTGCTGCGGCCGTTAACGGTCGTGCCCGAAACCATGCCGCTGCCGCGCGTGCTGCAACAGATGAAGCGGGCCAAGGTGCCGCTGGTGGTGGTGACGGATGAGTTTGGGGGTACCAGTGGCCTGATTTCCCTCAAGGATATTCTCGAACAACTGGTGGGCAGCATGGCCGATGAGCACGCCGCGCAGGCCGAAGCCGTGGTGTCGTTGGGGGGCCACCGTTACCGTGTACGGGGCGATGTCGCGCTGGAGGCACTCGATAGCCTGCTTGGCACCACGCTGGCCAGCCAAAGTGCCGATGATGTTACAACTTTGGCTGGTTTGATTTTGCTGGCCGCGCAGCATATCCCCATGAAGGGCGAAGCCATTACCTTGGCACCGGGGATACAGGCCGAGATTACCGAGACCGATGGCCGCCGCGTGCTGCTGGTGGTTTTAAGTTTATATGCCAAAGCCCATGGCTAATCCCACGGTGTTGCGCTGGTGGCCGCTGGGCGGCCTGTTGGTTACCCTTGGCTTTGCCCCTGTTGGCCTTTGGCCTTTGGCCTTGATGGGCCTTGCCCTTTGGTATCTTGGCATCATGCAGGCCAAATCTGCAAGGCAGGCCATGCGCGGCAGCCTGCTGTGGGGCATGGCCCATGGGGTAACGGCACTCTATTGGCTACCTTGGGCGTTCTGGCACGACAGCAACAGCTGGCTGTTTGCCTTGGGTGGGGGTATCCCTGCCACCTTGGGGTTGGCGCTTTGGGTGGCGTTGGGCTACGGGCTGCTGGCATTGGTGGTATGGCCGTGGCGAAATCAGCCTTGGCGGTTTGGCACGCTGCTGGTGGTTGGGGTGGTGGTCATAGAAACCCTGCGCAATCTTTCTCCGTTTGGCTTTCCGTGGTTACCCCTTGGTGCAGTTTGGTCTGGTAACGATGTTACCCCTCCTCTTCTGGCGCAGTTGGCCAGTGTTGGCAGTGTCCAGCTGCTTTCAGCTTTGGTGGTGGTGATGGCAATCCTGATTGCGCAGCTTCAGCGTACCGCATGGTTAGCGGCAGCCCTGCTGCTGGCCGCTGTGGCTGGGTTTGGGCTGTGGCGGGTTCATCAACCCTTGCCCGCTGCTGGCCCCGAAACAATTGCTCTGGTTCAGCCAAACCAAGGGACGCAACATAAATGGGATGCCACCCTCCGCTGGCGCTACCTCGATGAAGTGCTGACACTCAGTCACGCGGTGGCCCTATCACCAACGGCCACCCAACCTGCGGCCAGCGTGGTGGTGTTACCCGAAACAGCCGTGCCATTCTTTTTGGCCCAAACACCGAGTGCCCAACAGGCGTTGGCGGCCGCGCTTCCGGGCCCGTTGCAAGTGCTGACTGGCACAGTGCGCCGTACTGATTCCGGCCTCATTAACAACTTTTATAACAGCCTTCAGGTCATTGAAAATGGAAATGTTAATGGTACTTACGACAAACACCTGCTGGTGCCGTTTGGCGAATACCTCCCTGCCCGTGCCTGGCTTAATCGCCTGCCGTTGCCAGCCCCGCTGCGCACGCTCTCGCAAAGCCGATTGGATTTCACCCACGGCCAAACCACCCCCTTGCTGGCCACGCGGGCTGGGCCCGTGGTTGGCCTGATTTGCTACGAGGGCATCTTCCCGCTCTTTGTGGCGCGCCACAGTACCGGTGCGCGTTGGTTGGCCAATGTTACCAACGATGCCTGGTTTACCGGCACCAGTGCGCTGTATCAACACGCCAGCCTCCAACGCCTGCGCGCGATTGAACTGGGGCTGCCGCTGGTGCGCAGCGCCAATACGGGGATTAGCTTGGTGGTTGATGCCTATGGCCGCGAGGTGGCCCGCATCGAACCCAATACAGCGGGGGGGCTGGTGGTCCCGTTGCCAGCGGCACTGGCTTCCACCCCTTGGCGACGGTTGATATCTTTTTTCATTGCACCGGCCACTGAGCCGAAGATTACACCAGCGCCGTTGTAACTTTTGGTTGTATTCATCGCTTAATTTTGTTTTAACACTCTTATGGCTCGCCTTACCGACCCTATCGATACCCACGTCGCCCAGCGGTTGCGGTTGCGGCGTGAGCTGGCCGGCTATACCCAAGACAGGCTCGGGCAAGCGATTGGTGTCAGCTTCCAGATGATTCAGAAGTACGAGCACGGGGCCAGCCGGGTTGGGGCCAGCCGGCTGATGAAGATTGCCAAGGTGCTGGAAGTGCCAGTCGCGTGGTTTTTTGAAGGGTTTACTCCCCTCACCCCCGAGCTTAGCTTGGCCCAACCCAAAGCCACGCTCGATGACAGCGTGCTGCATAAAAAAGAAACGCTGGATTTGCTGAAGGCCTACTATGCCCTGCCCGACCCTCTGCGCAAACATGTGCTGGCGATGGTGCGCGAAATGAACAATACGGCCCTGCCTGCCCCTAACCTTTCCAAAGATTAGGCGTCCTCAGCCATCATAATTATGGCCTTCGTTAAGCATGGTAAGTCTGCATCAGGCCTGCCCTGCTTTATGGCCTAAGTCTTGCCCTTTGCGGGTTGCTTCAGGCAGTATCAGCGCATGCAATCTCTGGCAACCGCATTTGGGCTCGCGCACAGCGCCGACCTGCAGTGGGTGCACAGCATTGTTACCGAGGCTACCTTGGCCAACGCCTGTGCCGACCCTGCCCTGCATGTCCTGGAAGCCAATGTTTTTTTTGAAGAGTCTGACGCCGTTCCCCTGCTTAAAGGCTTTCGGGGAGGGCCTGCCGAACTTGATTTGGCCAGCTTTATAACGCAGGCCTCGCTGGCCAATAAGGCGATCAAGCTCGATTTCCATTCCCCCAATGCGGTGGAACCTGCGGTGGCCTTGTTGGCCTTGCTGCGGCCCGAACTTCCGCCCATTCTGCATGCCGACGTCTTTGCCCTGTTGGCGCCTAAAAAAGCCAGCGATGCCCTTGAGCCCGAACAGTTTGTGCGGATGGTGGCGACACGGTTACCCCGTGCCATTATATCGTTGGGGTGGAGCCTCAAGCGCGTGAGCGACATCGATGGCCGCGTGGAAGAAGCCTTGGTGATGCAGCTGGCAGCGATGTTGACCGAACGGCTGGGGCCCACCCATTACGGGCTTGAAATTCGGGCGGGCTACCACCCCACTCGCAATGGCGTGGCGGGCGAGCGCGGCGCCGCCCTGCTGCTCGACCCACTGCCCACCATGCCGCCGGCGCATAGCTCGGCTTCGGTGGGCGGCAATGTGATAAGTCTGCTCCCGCGCTTACGACGGGTTGCCTAACAACAAAGTGTTATAGCGAAGCTTATAAATATTTAGTACACCCTCATCACGGCGCAGGCCGTGATCCACGAAACAAAAAAGCGTGGATGGCGGCCGGAGTTTACCCTCGCGGAGGCGGGAGCCGCTATGAAGGGGCTTGTACACTTGTAACAAGTATCGAGAGGCTTCGCTATATTAACGACCCGTTAACCTTTTTTTAAGGTGTGGTCGGGCTTACGCTCGGTGGCGCGGTACGGTCTGCCATCAGTTCGGAGATAAAGCGGGCCTTGCTTGGGTCGAGGCTTTCCATAATTTTACCGCTGCGTTTGGCGGGCATCAGTTTTAAAATATCCAGCACAATCATGTTATCCAGCCGGTTCATCACACTGGCTGCAATGGTTGGCTTCATGGCGCCGTACATCGTCGCCAACTGCTGTAACTCCTTATCATCCTTGCCCGAAAGATTCCCAAGCAACCCTTCAAGCTCTGCCTTCAGAGCGGTAAGTTCTGTCACGCGGCCATTTAACTTTTGCTCCATCAAGTCAATCAAGCGCTCGCGCAATTCCAGGGCCTGTTCCCGGCGGTCAAGTTCAATGCGGCGCTGGTCAAGCTCCATCAACAGCTGGGTTTCGGTCGGGGTAAACACCCGCTCGTTGCTTTCCCGAATCGGGGCAACAGTTTCTGGTTTTTCTTTGGGTTTTTCTTCATCACCGCCATGGCCGCCGCCGCCCGCCGCCCAAGCGTTGGGAATAATGAGAAGTGAAATGAAAAGGCTTACTGTGCAACGCATGTATCACCATAGGCCCCGTGATGGACTGCTTGGAGTTTGTTGCCTTCTGGGTCACGAACATAGGCAGAAAAGTAGTGGTCATGGTAATGCGGCCGTAATCCTGGAGGTCCTTCATCGCTTCCACCAGCAGCCAAAGCTACCCGATAGAAATCTTGTACTTGGTCCTGCGATTGGGCTTCAAACGCAAAATGCCAGCCGTTGCCGTGGTCGGCAGGTTTCTCATTCCAAGGCTTCATCACCCAGAGCTGACTGCGCCCTCCAGCCTCATTCGGCCTACCGTACCCTAAGCTTTCTGGGTAGGTATGACGTCTCACCAATCCTAACGTGACCAACACAGCGTCATAGAACTGTTGGGCCTGCTCCAGATTGTTTACACCAATCGTGACGTGAGAAAACGGAAAGGTCATCTACGCCCCCTTCACCCGCTGCTGAAGTTTAAGCTCGGCCGCCGTTACGGGGCCGCGGCGATTGAGCGTAGGCTCTTGCAAACCCGCCAATAGGTCTTCAAGGGGGTCGTGGCTTGGAATACTCGGTTGAATGGCATGGCCGTTGGCCCCTGCGACCTGCTCCATCAAGGCGGCCCTTACCTGATTTTTCGCTGGCTTAACTGTCGCATTATCGGCCAATGCGGTAGCCTTGCTGAGGTGCATATCAAGCCGAGATGCCCGCTGCTCGGCCTTCTCCAGCAAAAACTGAAGCTCTGTGCGCACCTTGCTGCCTTCGCTTAACAACCGGCTTAACTCTGGGCCTTGCGCAAGCACACCTTGCCGCAGGGTTTCAAGCCCTTGCCGCGCTGCCAACAACTGGGTGGCCATCTGTTCGGCCAACAGCGGCGACTGCCCCACCGCCTGCCGCCAGAGGCGCACCTGTTGCCCTACGGCCAACAACAGGCCAGCCACCAGTGCAAGGAGCGTGACAGTCAGGATATTCAAGAGCAGCATCATGGGGCCAATGTACGCAAAAACTACGGCTGCTGGCAACTGGCCATTGGCCTAGCCCTGCTTCAGGTTGTTAAGGTCGGTAATGTTGTGGGTCACCCTTACGGCTTTAAAATCAAGGGCACGGCCCATGGTTCCCATCATTTTAAGCACCCCACCACATTCCAGCTTCACAGGGGTAAAGTCGCGCGCATTCAGCATAATGGTGTCACCAATTTTCCACTCCAGTACCTCATTGAGGGAGAATGTCAGCTGATCCAAGACAGCATCAACCGGCACAGTGGTGTGGTAAAGTTCTTGGCTCAGGTGGTTTTCCCAGATGTTATCCTGGCCAAACTTTTCACCCATAAACTGCTGCAGCAGTTGTTCACGGACTGGTTCAAGGGTGGCGTAGGGCAAGCAAAACTGCATTTTGCCCTCCCGCCCTTCCAAGTTGACCTTCACTGTTACCAAAATTGCGACGTTGGCCTCTTGCGAGATGACCGTAAAACGCGGGTTCACTTCCATCCGTTCAGCTTTAAACTGAATGGGGGCAACCGGGCCAAAGCTCTCGCTCAGGTCACGCAGCACAATCTCGGTCAGGGTGTCGAGGATTTTACGCTCAATGGCGGTAAAGTTACGCCCCGAAACCGGCAGCGGCCTGCTTTTGCGGCCACCAAGCATCACATCCACCACCGCATAGATGAGGTTGCTTTCATAAACCAGCAACACGTAGTCATCAAGGCCAATGGCATTGACCACCACAATCCCCGCCGGCAATGGAATTTGATTGAGGTAGTCGCCAAACCGCACGCTGGTCATGTTCATAATCGTCACGTCAACGTTATCGGCGGTATACTGGCGCAGACTGGTGGAAAGAATCCGCTCAAACTTATCGTAGATAACCTCAAGCATCGGCAGTTTTTCGTAGTTCACCACCGATTGGTCGAGCAGTGCCTTAATCCCACGGCCCCTGCCGCCATCAGCCGATTTATCGATGCCAAGCAGGCTATCGATCTCGTTTTGATCAAGAATCTTCTGGCCCTCAACCCCCATGGCTGCTGCCATGTCATCGGCACCACCGCCAGCACCGTCGCCAGCGGCCATGTTCTGCCACTGGCGGAGAATCTCCTCTTCCGAGAGGTTAGCCTGATTTTCTGGGTTATCGGCCATTATTGCACCAGAATATCCCGTAACAGCACGGCCTTAACCTGAACTGGCTGCATGGTTTGAATGGCACGACGCAGCAAGCCTTCCCGCAGGCTTTGCATGGCTCCACTCCCCTGCAAGTCGGCGGGGCGCAGCTGACGCAGGTAGCTCCCCCAATCATCTTGCAGCCGAGGCAGCAACGCTGCTGCCGCTTCACTGTCGGTGGCATTTTCAAGCTCCAGCGCCAGTGTCACCTTAAGGTAGCGCGGGCCGCTGGTTGCCTCATCGGTGAGCAGATTCACCGTGATGGTCGGCACATCGTAAATCGCCAACTGAGGAACCTTGGCAGCGGCATCCTCCGCCTTCTCTTCAGGCTTTTCTTTGCCAAACACAAATAAAAACCCCACCGCCACCAAAATCCCAACCACCGCCAAGGCGCCCGAACCAAGCAGCAGCAGCTTCTTTTTCTTGTCGCCCGAAGCCTTTGCAGCCGCTGCCGCTACGGTAGCCTCGTCAGCAGAGGCCTCGGCGGGTGCGGGGTTGGTGGTTTTATCGTCGGCCATAGGTCTCTTGCTTTTTGTTGTCTGGCTCACTCTAGCAAATTGTAGCGCCTTCGCCCAATCCTTGCCTAAACCTACAGCATTCGTTTACGGTGGCGTATGGCTCACCATACCTCTCTTCAGTTGCAGCAAGCGTTACAAGGGCTTGGCATCGGCTTTCAGCTGCACAGCCATGCGGCAGTCTTTACGGTGGCAGAGGCGCAGGCCCTCACCCATCTCCTGCCGGGCGCGCACATTAAAAACCTGTTTCTGAAAGATAAAAATGGGGCCTATACCCTCGTGACGGCCCTGGATACTCAAACCATCAATCTCAATCAATTGGCCAAGCAGCTTGGGGCCAAGGGGCGTTTTAGCTTTGCCAACGCCGCACAGCTTTACACGCTCTTGGGGGTTGAACCCGGCAGCGTCACCCCGT
>JAIXXE010000123.1 GCA_027490875.1 Alphaproteobacteria bacterium | reverse complement strand
TCCAGGCCTTGATTCAGAGCTTAGGATTAGAGCAACACGCCAAACTGCTTGGTTTTGTTGAGTACGCTGAAGAGCTGATTGCCTCAGCCGATGTTTTTGTGATGACCAGCATCTGGGAAGGCTTTCCCGCAACGTTGGTAGAGTCGATGGTGCTGGGAACTCCTGTCATCAGCGTGGATTGCCTGTCGGGCCCCGCCGAGTTGATCGAGCCCAATGTGTCGGGGATATTGGTGCAGCAGCGCGACCCAGAAATAATCGGCCAGGCAATTGTTCAGTTGCTTAACAATCCGGCCCAACGTCTCGAAATGGCCCAAAAAGCACAAGAGCGGGTTCAAAAGTTTTCACTCGAATCAACCGTGCGTGAACTAGAAGCTGCCATGAATCAGCAACTGAAAAACCAAAGTAGGTAGGTAAAAATCGATGAGCGTCCTTATCACCGGCGTAGCAGGCTTTGTAGGCACCAACCTGGCGCAAGCCTTACTAGACAAAGGCTTGCGGGTTTGCGGCGTGGATAACCTCAGCCGTGGCACCTTGCAAAACATGGCCGCGTTGCTAAAAAACCCCCGGTTTGAATTCAGGCAGCTCGAGATTACCGAACCGGGCGCCCTGTTAAACGCGTGCGAACACTTTGCTGCGCACGAGGCCATTACAGAATGCTGGCACCTCGCTGCAAACTCGGATATTCCAGCAGGCGTGGCGGAGGCTGCGGTGGACCTGAAAGATACCTTCATGACCACCTACGTAACGCTGGAAGTGCTGAAGCAGCTTGGTATTCGCAAGTTGGCCTTTGCCTCCAGCTCGGCCATCTATGGCGACCACGGCAGCAAGGCATTAGAAGAAGACCTGGGCCCGTTGCTGCCAATTTCTAACTACGGCGCCATGAAGCTGGCCTCGGAAGCGGCCCTGAGTGCAGCCGCCGAAACCTTTTTAACAAATCTCTGGATTTTCCGATTTCCCAATGTGATTGGCGTACCTGCCACGCACGGCGTAATGATCGACTTTGTGCGTAAACTTAAGCAAACCCCGAACCTTTTACAGGTGCTTGGCGATGGCACACAGCAAAAGGGCTACCTGCATGTGGAGGAGCTGATTGACGCCATGTTGTACATCCACCGCCACGCCACCGAACGGCGCGCAATCTACAACATCGGCCCCGCCGATGCAGGAGTGACAGTGCAGTTCATTGCCGAAGAGACCGTGCGTGTTGCGCAACCCACCGCTTCGATACAGTATGGCGAAGGCAACCGTGGGTGGGTTGGCGATGTGCCGCGCTTTGTCTATTCTATCGATAAGCTTAAACAGCTGGGGTGGTCGCCTAAACTCGGCTCAGTTCAGGCCGTTCAAAAAGCGATTCGGCAGATTGTCGCACAGGAGCAGCCTGCTTGAGTTTGCGTCAGGCCGTCATTTTGGCAGGGGGGCAGGGCACCCGCCTGAGAGAACGGCTGGGAGACCTCCCCAAGCCGCTCATTGACGTTGCGGGCACCCCGTTGCTGGAACGCCAGATTTTGCTGCTGAAGCGCCATGGCTACCAACATATCCTCATTTTAGTAAACTACAAGGCTGAACAAATCGAGCAATATTGCCGTGACCACGCCAACTGGGGGCTGGAAATCACCTGCGTTGATGATGGCACCCCCAGCGGAACAGCAGGGGCCGTGGTGAATATTCTGGAGCAGCTCGATGACGAATTTTTGGTGATGTACGGCGACACTATGCTGGACGTTGACCTCTCCCGTTTTGAGGCCGCCCATGCTACGCACCAAGGCAGTGCAGGAACCATTTTTCTTCACCCCAACGACCACCCGCACGACTCCGATCTGGTCGACCTCGATACCGCTGGCTTCGTGACCGCCTTTCACCCCTATCCCCACCCCCCCGAGCGTTACCTGCCCAACTTGGTGAATGCTGCGCTCTACATTCTGCGCCGTGAGGCCCTACGGCCATGGTTAGGTCGTGGCCGAACAGGTATTTTTGATTTTGGCAAACATCTGTTTCCAGAGTTAGTCAGCCGCGGAGGCAAACTCTATGGCTACAACTGCACCGAGTACATCAAGGATTGCGGCACCCCCAGCCGACTGGATAAAATCACCAAAGACTTGCTGACGGGTAAGATTGAGCGGATGAGCCTAAAACATCAACAGCCCACCGTGTTTATAGATAGAGACGGCACACTGAACGTCGAGGTTAATCACCTAAGCCGCACCGACCAGTTACAGCTGATTGATGGCGTGGAAGAGGCTGTACGCCGCCTCAATCAAGCGGGCTACCGCACCTGTGTTGTCACCAATCAACCGGTGGTGGCCCGCGGCGATTGTAGCCTTGCCGAACTTAAAAATATTCATAATAAATTAGAAACACTGCTCGGCCACAAAGGCGCCTTCCTCGACCGCATCTATGTTTGCCCGCATCACCCCGATGGTGGCTTTGCCGGTGAAGTGGCGGCGCTAAAAATCCCCTGCAGCTGCCGCAAGCCGGGCCTTGCGTTGATAGAGCAAGCCCAGCGCGAGCTGAACGCCGACCTTAGTCAATCGTGGTTTGTGGGCGATTCCACGGTGGATACAGAAACCGCCCACCGTGCTGGTATCCGCTCAGTACTGGTAACAACCGGCCATGCTGGGCGGGATGGAAAATATCCGCGTACTCCTGATTTTACCGTGCCTGATTTCGCCGCAGCGGTAGAGCTGATTCTGGAAACATTTCCGCAAGCTCTGCAACAGGTGGCGCCGCTGTTGGCCAAAGTGCAGCCCGGGCAGCTGATTTTGCTGGGTGGCCAGCAGGGTAATGGCACACGCAACACCGTCAGCCTCATCACATGGGCGTTACAGGCGCGTGGGCTGCACGTTAAGCTCCTGAGCGTGGCAGAATGGCGGCAGGCCCAACCACTTCAGGCGCACGATGCAACCAATCAGTTTGAGGTCAGGATTGTGGAAGGGCCAGAAGCCCTGAGCCTTGTGGCGGAAAACCAACCGGGCGTACACCGGTGGGTAACGACCTTAGCCGCGCATGCGTTGCAGATTCTTCCTGTCACTTGTCATGCCGACGGCTAAGCGCTAAGAGGGTACTCATGATTATTAGCAAAACCCCTTTTCGCATGAGTTTTGTTGGTGGCGGCAGTGACCTGCCCGCGTTCTACAAGCACCACCCCGGTGCCGTCATTAGCACGGCGATCGATAAATATGTATATGTAACAGTTAATAAAAAGTTTGATGGTGGCATTCGCGTTGGTTACTCTAAAAACGAAGACGTGACTTCGGTTGATCAAATCGAACACAAGTTGGTAAAAGCTGCCCTGCAACAGCTTGCCATCACGGGTGGCATCGAGATTACCACGGTGGCCGATGTTCCATCCAAGGGCACCGGCCTTGGGTCTTCCAGCTCGTTTACCGTAGGCCTTCTGCATGCCCTCAACGCTTACCTTGGTAGGTTTAGTTCCAGCGAGTCGCTTGGGGCTGGCAGCTGCCACATCGAGATTGATATCTGCCAAGAGCCCATCGGCCGTCAGGATCAATACGCCGCAGCCTACGGTGGCTTTAACCTGCTGGAGTTCCTACCCGACGACAGCGTTAACGTGGTTCCCATCATCTGTGCCCCCCAAACCATTAAAACCATCGAGGCGAATACGCTGCTGTTCTATACGGGCATTACGCGCAGCGCCTCAGACTTACTGCAACGCCAGTCGGCCGATATTACCAGCAGCGCGGATAAGCAAGCGGTGCTCACCCAAATGGTCGGGCTAACATATGCCCTCAAGGCCGAGCTTGAACACAACAATACCGACGCCTTCGGCGCGATATCGCATGAGAACTGGCTGCTGAAAAAAAGCCTGACCAAGGGTATCTCAACCGATGAAATCGACGGCTGGTATGCCAAAGCCAGAGCGGCTGGGGCCACGGGCGGGAAAATCCTCGGGGCCGGAGCGGGGGGCTTTTTAATGGTCTCGGCCCCACTTGACCGCCACGAGGCGATTAAGCAAGCGCTGCCAGAACTCAGGCCGGTTGAGGTTAAGTTCGACCCACAGGGTAGCCGGATTATATTTTACCAATAAGCCTCAACCAGGAGCCAAACAATGACCATGCAAGGAACGACGGCCAGCTATCTCGCCAAGCTTAGTCGCACCATGGAACAGCTCGATTGTGCTGAAATGGACCACGCCATTACCATGATCGAAACGGCATGGCGCAGCGGCAAACAGATCATCACGCTCGGCAACGGCGGCAGCGCCATGACGGCCCTGCATATGATAACCGACTGGAACAAGAGCATTTACCTGAAAACCCAAATCCCCTTCCGTGGCCGGACGCTGGTGGATAACATGGGCTTGATTATGGCCTATGGTAACGATCTTTCGTTTGCCGATATCTTTGCCGAACAGCTAAAAAATATTCTCCAATCCGGCGATTTGGTGCTCGCCATTTCAGGCAGCGGTAACTCGGAAAATGTCATTCGTGCGGTCGAGTACGCCAACCAGAATCAGGCCGTGACTCTGGGCCTCTGTGGGTATTCGGGCGGTCGGCTGAAAGAAGCTGCGCAGCATGCGGTTCATGTGAATGTTCAGGATATGCAGTTGGCCGAAGATATTCATGCCATTTTTGGGCACATTGTGATGCAGAAACTCTGCGGCTATCAACAAGCGTAAAGCCAGAGTAGGCCCAAGGGAGATGGCTTTGGGCGCGGCTTTTATTCTGTTGTCTTACCGGGGTGGCCACCCTATGGTTGGCCTATGTTAAAACATATTGGCATGACTCTGGCGGGGTTTGGGGGGCAGCTGTTGCTCTCCCTCGCGTCCGGTATTCTGGCCGCACGGCTATTAGGGCCCGATATGCGCGGGGAACTGGCCGCCTTGCTGCTGCTGCCCCTCACGCTCCAGTTTGTTGCACTGGCGGGCTTGCCTCATGCCCAGACTGTGTTGGTGTCCCAAAGGCCCAATCAGGCAAGCACCATTACCGGCACCACGATGCTGCTGGCGCTGCTGCCATGCTTGGTTACGGTGGCGTTTGGCCTCGCGGCGATACCTTGGTTGCTGGAAGGGACAGGGTTACAGCATCATGCCGCGTGGCTTTTGATTTGTTTGCTACCGCTGTTCACACTGTACAGCATGCCTTTTAACACCGCCCTTGGGCTTAAACATTACGGCGTTTATAATATCTACCGCGTGGGGATTTCTGCCGTCTATCTGGCAGCGGTGCTGCTGGCTTTGTGGCGGCCAGAGGCCACTGTGATTGGTTGGGGCTACGTTGGGCTGATGGCCCTGTTTGGGCTGCCGCTAGCCTATTTTATTTGCCACCGGTACATTCATTGGCCGCTGCGGGTGGATAGGTCGCTCATCAGCCCGCTTTACCATTTTGCCAAACCCACTTTTTTTAGCCAACTTCCGCAGATACTGGGCCAACGCTTCGACCAATTCGTGGTGCTGGCGGTGTTAAACACCACCGCCCTTGGGTACTACACTATTGCCTTGGCGGTCGGGCAGATGTTCACCTCGCTGCAGCAGAGCGTGGGGACTCTGCTCATCCCCTATTTGGCTGGCAGTACCCACGATGGTCGCAATCCGGTCTTGCTGTTTGGTTCAGCGCTACGGGTCCTGACAGCGTTATCTGCCATGGGTGTGATGGTGTTGGGCGTGCTGTTACCATGGCTATTGCCGTTGTTATTTGGGCAGGCCTTTGCCCCGGCTGTGCCTGTGGCAACCCTGCTGCTGGCGGCCGGTGCCCTTATGGGTCTTCATACGGCGTTTATGGATGGCTTTCGGGGCCTTGGGCTGCCGCAGTTGCCGCTTAAGTCGGAATGGTTTGCCTTACTATGCAAAGCCTTGGTTATCGCGGTGGGTGTGCTCTGGCTGGGCCAGCCAACCCTCATAGAAATTGCCCTGCTAGCCTGCCTTTCAACCCTGCCAGCCTTGGTTTACGACGGCCTTCTGTACCACCGCCATGTCGAACCTCTTGGGCTGCAATGGTTACTGCGCGCGCGCGGTGATGCCTACGCCATCAGCCTTAAAGTGCGGGATGTGCTTGCCATCCGTGCGCTGAGAGTGAAAACAATTAAGAAGAATTAAGAGAAAGCCCGCCCATGGAACGCCTCCCTACTACACCCGATAACCTCAAGGCGTTTCTGGCCGACTTTCCTGATCACGAGCAGCGCTATACGTTTGCGCTTGCCCATGTTGCGGGTCTGGCCGTGGCCGATATTGCCTGCGGTGCGGGCTATGGTTCGGCCATGTTGGCCCAAAGCGCCAAATCAGTGATTGGCTTTGATATCGACCAACCCACGGTCGACCATGCCAACAGGCACTTTGCTAAGGCAAATTGCCATTTTTTAGCTGCAAGTCAACTCTCGGCTGCTGGCCCTTACGATGTCATAACCAGCTTCGAAACGCTTGAGCACATGAGCGAAGCCGATGGCGATGCTTTCCTCACCGCGCTGTTTGCCAGTCTTAAACCGGGCGGTAAGCTCATTCTCTCAACGCCCATGAACGAGGGGCCGCAAAAGCATAACGTTACGCCCTTTCATATCCGGGAATACAGCCACGCCGAACTGGTAAGTAAACTGAGAACCAATGGCTTTGATAACCAGGAGTGGTATGGCCAAAGCAACGCCGTCACCCGCCAGATTAACCCCACTATGATGAAAAGCGGCCTGCACCGGATGGTGCCGGTTCCTATCCGCCAGTGGGTTAAAAAGCTGATGTTTGGCGATATTGCGGTCAAAGCCCGTCAAGCGGTTACACTCACCAAAGCCGAGATGACGGGCGCCTTTGTCCAGCTGGTTATTTGCACCAAGGCTTAGGGGCTGATCGCCTGTTCCAAAGTTTTGGTGGCATACAGGGGGCGCTTTAACTGCGCCACCATGGCTTTTTTGCCTTTATCATGGTCGGGGAATACGGCAAAATTTCGAGCTTCACCGATTTGCCCCGGATGTGCTTTGGCTGGCCGTAAGTTGCCAGGATTGTTATTGCGCCAAGCGGCACTGCCGCCGATCCACTTTTCCTTACGGCCGTTGGCAAATTCATAAAAGGTGGTGCGGGCTTCACCCTCAGGGGCATAGGCATAAATGGCAGGCATAGTATCGGCCCTTTCTATTGGAATGAATAAAAAAACCCCCTCGCGGGAGCCTTGGTATTGAGGCTGGATTATCGCATGAAGGGATTCACATCCGCGTAGGGTTGGCTTGAGAGCTTCTGTTCAACTTTTCGTAGGTAAAACGGTGGTAAGCCAGCTTCGCCCTCGGTGCGTTCCAGTCGGTAGGTGGTCGTGGTCATGGGGGTCATTTCACAATAGGTTTCAGTGCCCTCCGCCAGCCGATATTCTACCAACTCCAATTGGCGCTTATTGTTTAACCGAAAGACATACCCAGTCCGCAGGCATTCCGCACCTTCATCGGTTTGGATGCGGTACTGCGAGGATTCTCCCAGCGGTACCTCATAGGCTATGTGCATGCCTGACGCGGGGTCTGTTTGCAAAATGGCTATCGTGTAACGGTCAAAACTGTGGGCATTGCCATTGTCCCAGCGGTTACGGAGGATTATGTCCTTTTCGCCATCCGCATTGAGGTCTGTCAATGTAAGGCCGTAATCAGACGTGATGCGGGTGGGGTTGCTAGAGATGGGTGCTTCCGCAAACGCTCCCTGTGTCGCAGCGATGATGGCTACCGCGACCATAGATAAGTGGCGATACGTTATCATCTACCTACGGTCTCCTGTTTCCTATGCTTTAACCTAACAAAAAATCGCCACTGCCGGCGAATGTAAAAATTTAGAATATTTTGTTTCATTTGTCAATAAAGTTGATAACTTCAAATCTTTTTAAGGAGTTATCGGACAAATTATGATTCATCATTTCTTGGAAATATCAGGTATTTTAAAATCTTATAATGGCGGAAGCGAGAGGATTGCCCCACAGCCTACGGCATGCGGTTCTTCCTCTTGTTTTAAATAAAGAACTCTTTTGTTGGCGGTGAGTAGAACCCCACTCGCACAACACTCTCATGCATAACCCCCTGAATCCCTAAACCCTAACTTCCCGAACATTTCTTCACCCAAAAGTGCTTGGCGCTTGCGACCGAACTGCGTGGCGAGAGAACCCAAGCCATTGCCTTGCAAGGTTTTTATAACCCCTTGCGCGTTTTGCAACCGGAAAAGCCGCCACGTGCCCACACGCAGCGCCACGCAGGCCATCACACCCCCGCTGGCCCCATCATGCCGCCGCGACCACCTGCGCAAACCAACCCCCTTGAGACAACCCCCTGCAAATTTCAATTCTCAGATTTTGCAGCACCACAGTGGGTGATGTGAGAACGGGGAGAGAAAGCGAAAAGATTCTCATTAAAATTGGGGCTGACGTAGCTACATGTTAAAATTTGATACTTATATCCAGCCTTCAGCTTTTGCCCGCTCAAGCACTTCAAGCAGAATTATTGACTGTTTTTCGGAAGGTATCTGACGAGGAATCTTAGTAGCCACATCCAAGATTCCCTGATCCCGTGGTGATAACGCCAGTCTGCCAGGGCACCACTCTTTAAATTGCTGCCAGCGGATAGCGCCCATTTTCAGAACCTCTCTTTGAGCAATAATACCATCATCAATCTTCTGAACTTTAGCAGCGTCCTTCAGGTTTTCCTTATCGCGGGATTCATCCACCATTTCAGCCAAAAACTCTGCTGGCAGATCCAAATCCATGGACTTCAGGCTTTCCCAACATCCGTCGCGCTTACACCACTCGGTGACGTTTGATATGCCAGCCGGAGGTTGCGTTATGTTCTCATGAACTGCTTTAGATAAGATGCGGATGGCGGACTCAAAGTTTTCCGAAATCTTCTGCCGGTTCCATATCTGTTCATAATTGATGCTTTTCCCAGCTGCCTTAACTTTATGGCCCATCAGCGCGAGGGTATAGGCAACCACGTTGGCCCGATAGCCCCCATTATACCATTGGGCAGTTGAGACCACTTTCTCTGTCGTTTTGAAAATAACCCCGCGGCTAATGGCTCGTTTGAAATAATGCTCATTGAATCGGGCAGAATTCTCCTCCCATTCTTTGCCGATCCGGCGGGCATACTGAGCAAAGTTCTTCTGTGCCCCTAGGTTGACGTAGGTGGGCTTCTCATCCCAGACATTTTCGTATTTGGCGAGATCGGTTTTGGTAAACATCTGGGCCTTAGGAAACTCGGCAATAAAGCGTTTCTTGTCAGCTACGCCAAGTTTTGCCTGTCCGTCAGCGTACTGCCCCCTAGCACGCTCATAAAACCATTTCGTCTCCCTCTGAGAACCGGCCAGAGCCGGTGCCCACAACCGTCTAGAAAATTCTTCCATCCGAACATGGAAGGGGTGGTTGGAGAAAAAGTCCGCGGCACTGACCTTGTTCTGGGTATTTGCATACTCCGAAATTTTAGGCACAATCTCCTCAGATTTCTCCTTCTCCACCACAGACAGCTTCATCTGGACAAAGACCTTGTCCAAACTGGCCTTGTCTTTCCGCTGTGTATGAAAGAGTGAGGCAGTGGTCTGCCCACCATTCACAATCTGCAGGTCACGAATGCTCTTCAGCAAAACGCTGCCATTCTGTTTTTCCGTAACCAGCTCCGTTGCCGTGGCGGTGATACCGTTATTGAAAGCAAAGAACATTTCCGGGTTTGTCATGATGGTGGACCGGATGCCCTTGTTTACCTTACCACGTGCCTGCAGGAAGGACCGTACATTCTGTTCCAACAACCGGGAACCGAAACGACCGTAAAGGTCGGCAAGCAGCTTTCCCGGCATGACCACCAAGTAGGATTCATACTGTGCAGAAGTGAGGTGTGCCGGAAGGCATTGCAACTGCTGCCCATAAACTTCCTCGAAATCAATAATAAGTTCTTCACGTGCTCCCTGTGCCGTTTCCATACGATGCAGGCGTGAAATATCCCAGATATGATGGGATATACTCCATTTCTTGAAATCCCTGTCCTCAATGGTTTCAAGTTTTTCGCTCAATACCCTCTCCGAGAACAGATAAAGGTCAACTTTTGAAAATGCATTGCTACGGTCATGAATTTCCCTTGCAAGTCCGTAGCCGGGAGAGGTTTCCTCTAGGTCGGTGTGCAAGCCATCTAGGCTGGCGGTGAAGAAGTTGAACAGCCGTTTGAATATGGTCTCAACCTCGGTTCTGGTAAGGGACTGGATATCTGTCCTGTTCGCATAATCCACTATGAACAGGCTCAGCGTATCCTGATCTTCTTCAAACCAGTAACCATCCACTCGCTGGCCTTTCGGGGCCTTGTAAGGACAGGATTCAAAACCATCAATCACCCCGGCTTGAGTCAGCTCTTCGGCAATTCCGAGAGCAAACTCAGATTCAAGGAAATCCTGCCCTGCAGAGGCTCGCAGGAGAACATCCTGCCGCAGATCGTGAAAAAACTCACCCAGTTCCAGTGCCATTATTCGGCTCCTTTGTTAGGAATTGCGCTTTCAAAGCCCTTAAGCAGGCTGAGATCTATATCGTAGGCCACGTTTTTCACACCCGGTTTCAGGCTGGAAGGGTCTATTTTCGGGAATTCGGCTGAAACCAGATAGGTTGAGGTTCGAATCACATGGTAACGCGGCAGATCATATTCCGGCAGTTCCAAATATCCTGCGGCATGCAGAATATCCTCAAACGCGAGTACTGCGGCCGGTTCATGCGACTGCCAATCGATTTTCAGGCGTCTCACAAGGCCATTCAGTGATTCCCCAGCATTACCCGTGGCATCCTCAGTCAGATAGAAAATCCGCAAGAAAAGCGACTCCAAATGGTTTACAAGCTGATTCTCCGATGAAATACGGACCGTGTTCCTGTTGCTCCCACAGATTGACTTCACCTCTACCGCATATTTGCCCAGAATGAAGTCCTGAGGAGCTTCCTTGGGTCCCACCCATGCATTAATCGCAGCCTCAACAGAGAATCCTTGTCCGACCACAAGTTCCGCCAGAAATGAAATCTCCGCAAACAGGCCTTGTACCTCATGGGGTTTCAACAGCCCGCGGTTCTTTCTGCTGAGAAAGGCCTGCCAGCGTTTCATGCGAGTCATAATCACATCTGCCGCCAAGATTTCGTCACCGCAGTTCCTGCTAGATTCCACCAAGTCGAGACATAGCCGGTGAAAAATATCGGCCTGCGCTATATCCTGAAGAGTCAGCACCAGCATATGGCCGGATTCATCGGATTTGCGGAAATCACCTGTAATACCGGCAAGCCGGAAAATAGGTTCTTTGAAGATTTGCTGAATAGCATTCTTCAGACGAAGGACAAGCAGAAACCTGCCTTCCGCATCCTTTCCCCAATAGAAATCTAGGCTGTGTTCAGCATCAACC
>JAIXXE010000060.1 GCA_027490875.1 Alphaproteobacteria bacterium | reverse complement strand
GCGCCGCCCTTACCCCGCTAAGCCTGCTCACGTGGGAATCCCCGCGGCGCCAGCCCCCTACGCAGGCCTGGATGCTGACCTTTGCCGACCTCACCAGCTTGCTGCTCTGCTTTTTTGTGTTGTTTTATGCCACGCTGGTCGTGGATACCGCCCGTTGGCAAACGCTGGTTGGCAGCTTGGCTGCCAACTTTGCCCCCGCCACCACGATTGTGAGCACCACCCCCAGCGAACAAGGGCAGGCACTGCCGGTGGTTCGCACCGAACGCCGCGTGGAATACCTTGCCGGAATCCAGCAACACAAACTGCGCGCCGACCCAGTATGGGCCAACTGGCGCGGCCAGTCCGCCGCCGACCAATCGGCAATGGTTTACGCCGTACCAGCTGCACTTACCAACCCCTCCGACCCAACCGCCGCTGCCGCGTGGCGCCGCCTTGGGGCCGCCTTGGTCAACTGGCAAACCCCACGTACAGTCAGGGTGGTGGTGCCACCCAATGGCGACTGGCAGGCCGCCGCCACCCGCGCATGGGCGCTTGCCGAATTGGCACAGAGTGGCGGTGGTGAGGTGACAGCCGAGGTGGTTGGTGGCACGCTAGCAGCCGAAGGGCTCACAACGGAATGGGTTTTATACGCAACGGATTACTAGCGCTGGCCATGGGCCTGCCGGTTGCGGCGTGGGCAGAAGCCACGCTAAGCCAAGGCCCAAGCGCCATCTGGCCCGTGGGCAATAACCAGCTGGCAGTGGTGGGGCAGGGCAGTGTTCCTGCGGCGCTGGCAACGGCGGAGGCGGTCGCAGTCCCCGCAGGCCTGTATGGGGTTATCATTGCGCAATCGCAAGCCGCCAACATGGGGCTTCCGGCGGCACCGGCGCCCTTGGGCAGCGCCCTGCTGTTACAAAACCGTTGGCAGCTGGGTAGTGCAACGCTGCCACGTTCTATTGTTACAGTGGCCGGCCAACGCTGGCAGATTGGCATGACGCAAAAACCACTCCGCGTTGGCAGCGCATGGCAAGGCGTTGCCCAACCTATCGCCAGGGTAGCAACGCCCAAAGCACCTGTGGCAACAGCAGAGCTTTCGCCACAGGTGGTTGCCATCGAACCTGCCGCAGGGCTGGCCCCCACCGCCATGCCCAACGTGGCTGAAGAACCCTTGGCGCAAATCATGGCACCGCCACTATCCATTTTTCAGCCATGGCGCCCCCAGCGTGTGGCCTATACTGCTGGCCAAGTGCAGCCGCTGCCGCCGCTGCAGATCATCAGCGACACACAGACTTCGCCGTCCATACCACCGGTCAGCACAAGTGTCCCCTTGGCAGGAATCCTCGATGCCATTCTGGCCGCCAGCCCCACCATGGCCACCGCCGCGTCAACCACTTTCACCACTCCTACGGTTGCGACGGAAACTGGCCGTGGGTCGAGCCTTGGCATTATCATTCCACCCCGTGGTCGAAACTATACCGAAGACCAGAACGAAGCCCTCAAGGCGGTTCTAGAGGCGGCCGAGCGCAGCGCAGCCGACCGTGAAGCCCGCCTAGGCCTCGCCGGAATGTACTTGGCGTGGCAACGCCCGGAGGAAGCGCTTTCGGTGTTTGGCACCTTGGCTCGCCGCAGCGACGGCCTGCCAAACGCACCTCTGCCACGGTTGCTGATGGGGGTGGCGCAGCTGGCGCGCGGGCAAGTGCCGCTGGCCAACACCTTCGACCAAACGGGCGCCTTGGCCCCGCATGCGCAGCTGTGGGCAGCTGTGGCGGCCACCCAAGCGGGCAACTATGCCACCGCTGCCGAACAATGGCCTTCCACGCGTAATGTTCTGCCCGAGTACCCCGAGTACCTGCACCAGCTGGTGCATCGTGCGCACCTGGAAGCCTTGGTGATGACCGGCCAGAATACGGCGGCACTTAAGGTTATAGAAGGCTGGGAGCAAGCCAACCCCGGCAAGTCTCTGCCACCAGCCATGCAGTATTGGCGCGGGCTAGCGCGGCTGGGTACCCCCGCGATTGCGGAAGGTTTGGAAGACCTCGCCGCTGTTACCGAAAACACCACCGACCCCACCATTGCCGTGCGTGCCAAACTGGATTTTGTGCTAGCGCTGCACCGTCGCCGCGAACTTTCCGACACCCAACTGCGCGCCTATTTGCAGGATTTACAACAAGACTGGCGCGGCGATGATATCGAACAACGGATTTTAGTGATTTTGGCCGACCTTTACGACCGGCTCCAGCAACCTTCACGCGCGCTTAAAACATGGCAGACCTTGGTACAGGCCTTCCCAAAAAACCCCGAAGTGCCGATGTTGGCCGAGCGCATGGCGCAGGCCTTGGTGCGGGTGTTTGATATTGAGGATATGAACACCCACGACGCGTTGACCTATGTAGGGCTGTACTACGACTTCCGCGAGCTGCTCCCGAACGACGAGCGCGGCGATCTGGTGCAAGAGCGCGTGGCCGAAATGCTGATGCGGGCCAACCTGTTTGCCCGCGCCATTCCAATCCTTGAACAGACACTCAAGTATAGGGCGCTCGAGCCCGTGATGCAGGGCCGCCTGACCATGTTGCTGGCCGTGGCCTACCGCGAACAGGGCCGCCCCGAAGATACCTTGCGGCTGCTCGACAGCAACCGCTCGTTGGTCACCACGCAAGTGCTGCGTCGTGGTTGGGCCTTGGCCGAAGCCAAGGCGATGCTGGATTTAAACCGCCCCCAGCTGGCCGCCACCGCTCTGGCCCCGTTGTTAAGCCCCAATGCACCCGTCGACCGGGAAGCCCAACAACTGGCCGCCGACGTTGCTTGGCAAGGCCAGCGTTGGCCCGAAGCCGAGCAGCTGTTTGGCGCCCTGTTGGCCCAAGTACCGGCCAGCACGTTGGTCAGTACCACCTCAGCCCAACTCGACCTTTTCCGCTTGGCCTACACGCTGGCCCAGCAGCGCAAGAATGAAGAGCTTGTCGCGCTAAAAAATCGTTATCAGGCTGCCTGGAGTCAACTCCCACGTTTGGCCGACGACATCAACGCCGTAGCGGCCAGCAGCGGCCTGATTGGCCTCTCACCACAAGGGGGAATGCTCGAGCCGCTGACCACCGCGTTGAATGGCCTGAACGAGCTTGACAGTCAGGTGGCGCAGGTGCGCCGCGATGTTACCCGCAGCCGTTCCGAGCGCGACGAGTACAACCGCCGTATGGATTTTATGGAGCTGCTGCCGCCGCCCGCATTATAAGGGCGGATTAAAGCTCTGCACCAGTGTACCAACCAACAGGTGCCAACCATCAATCAGCACAAAAAAGATGAGCTTGAACGGCAGCGCAATGGTGGCAGGGGGTAGGGTAATCATCCCCATCGACGTCAGAATACTGGCAATTGCCAGGTCGATGACCAAGAACGGCAGGAACAGCAAAAAGCCAATTTCAAACGCCCGCCGCAGTTCCGAAATCATGAAGGCTGGCACCAAGGCCTGCAGCGGAACCCGTATGGCCTCGGGGCTTACGGTCGGGCCGGGCAACACCACGGCGGCGCGCTGGTCGGCTGGCATCATCTCTAAAAACAGTTCTAGGTCTTCACTTCGTACATTGGCCAGCATAAAACGTGCAAATGGCTGCGTGGTGCGGCTGAAGGCTTGGGTTTCGGTAATCTGATTGTTCAGGTACGGCTGTAGCCCTTGTTGGTAGGCGGCCTGAAAGGTCGGTGCCATAATAAACGACGTCAGGAACAGCGCCAGCCCTACCATCACGCCGTTGGGTGGGCTGCTTTGCAGGCCAATCGCGTTGCGCAGGAAGGAAAATACTACGACAATTCGCACAAAGCTGGTCACCATCATCAACACGCTGGGTGCCAACGAGAGCACCGTAATCAGCGCGACCAACTGAAAGATACGCTGGCTGCTTAACACATCGCTGCCGATGCTGACGTTCAGGGGCAAGTCCTGCGCCCATCCACTTAAAGGCACAAAGAGCAGGGCTAACAGGGCTAACCATCGGGTCATCGGCGGGGCTTTCGTGGGCGTGGGGCTGGGGTTGTGATGGTAGGGCTTGGGAGCGACTCCTGATTGATAAGGGTGGCACCTTGGGGGCTTAAAACAATCAAATAACGCCGTGCCGTATCGGTTATCTCCAGCAAGGTATGCTGGGCGGAAAGTGGCAACCGTTGCCGTACCTGCAAGCCGTTCTGCGGGTGGGTTTTGGTCAGCCCAAGGCGTGTGCCGTAGGTGCGCAGCACCCACCCAAGGCCCAAAATCAACCCAATGACCAACACCAACATCGCCACAGCATGCAACCCAGTACCAAAACTCAACATGGCCTAGCCCCCTCGGTAGGCCGAACTGGCCGCCACCTGCTGGCGTAAACTGGCCAGTAGGGTCGCGGCTTCGGTATGCTGCTGTTGCAGTCGAATCAGCGTAACATCCAGCTGTGCCAACCAGGCGGTGGCAACGGGATAGGTTAGGTCGGCCACCGCAACATCCTTCAGCTGCGCAAGCGCCTGCATAAACGCCGGATGGTCTGGGTTGGCCAGAACTTCCAGCAACGCGGGCAGGTCAGAGGGCAAGGCAGGGGGGATCATCGGGCGGTACGCGCGGCTTGGTTGGTACGGTAAAGGTAGGCAAAAATTTCAGCCACGACGGCATAAACTTCGAGGGGGATTTCGGTATCCAGCTCAACCTTATCCAGGATTTCAATCAGGTCTGCATCCTGATGCAGCGGGATATTATGTTGCTGGGCAAGGGCAATGATACGTTCGGCCACGGCGGCATGGCCCTTGGCGGTAAGCTTTGGGGCGCTGGTGCTGCCCTGGGCGTACTGCAAGGCGGCGGCCTTAAGCGGCCGAGGGGGGGCGGGGTTGGTTGGCACGTTCATTGCATTATCTTTTCTACGACGGTGTGGGGCTCAACCGGCTCTCTCTCCTTGCTCTCGGGTTGGCCCCGCGCTGTTCGTAGCAATTGTAACGCAAGAAAGACCCTAACGCTATGGCCGATTCACTTTCTCTTGGCGCCCTGCTAGGCGCACCAGGCCAAGTGCCAGGGTTTATGAATGCCGCCGCAGGGGCCACCGAGGGCTCGGCGCCCCAAGGGCTGTTTCAGTCATTGGTTGCCGATGCCGAAGCCACCGATGCGTGGCAGCTAGCCCCCGTCACAGAAGCCAAACCAGCTGCAATCGTTGAACCTGCCATAGCCGCCGCTGAAGCCAAAGGTGCAACACCAACGGTTGCAACTGCTCCAGAAAACACCAGTGCAGCTCCGGCGCCTGTTACGCTGGACGTTCCATTAACCGAAGCCGGCATTACGGTGCAGGTTGGTGGCGAGCTGGTGGCTGTACAGGTTTTGGTGCAGCGCCTGACTGTGCTTTACCATCAGCTTACCGTGGAAGGCGGCCTCACGCTTGGCAAAAAAGGCCCCACTGGTGATTTGGCCAACGCGCTGACGCAGCTTGGCATGCCCGCCGACGAAGCCCAAGCCTTGGCCACCCGCATTGAAACCATGATGACACTGCTTAATCAGCAATTGGGGTTAAGCACGCCCGATGAAGCCACTGGCCTGGGCAGCCAGCAGGAAGCCGGTTTAGCAGCTGTTTTGTTGGCCTCCATACTAACGCCAGCACAGGCCCAAACGCTTCAGCTGCCAGCGGGGCAGAGCGTGCAAACGCAGCTGCAAGTGTCGGTAACTCAGGTACAGGTTACGCTCACCCGCAGTGCGTGGGCTGGGGTTCAGGCGCGGGCGCAGTCCACCCCCGATACCTTGGCGGTGTTGCAACCAGAAGGCGCACCAGCACCAGCGGCAATGCCCATCATGCTGGCCCGCACCCCTGTCAGCGAAGCCAGCCTAGCGGTTTCGTTGCAAGTGGCCGCCACCCCAGCAGGACAGGCCGAAACAACGCTGCAGCTGCCACTGCCCGGCGCATTAGCGGCGCAGGTAAAAAATGGCCGTACCGCACCGGCATCAGGGCCGGTTGAGGCTGTTGCTGCCCCCACCGTATCCACGGGCACCACACTCTACCGGTTGCTGGAAACAGCCGATGGGCAAGCCCAGATTCATGTGCTCACCCCCTCAACCCCAAGTGTTGGCAGTGGTGCAGAAAACCTGACCGAAATTACCTTCGAGCAACCACCAGTCTCCGCCCACACAGTGGCCAATGCCACGGCACTGCCGACCACGCTGACAAGCGCTGCCGCTGCAGCCGAAGCCGTCGCACGGCCCGACTTTGCCGCACGGCTGGAGCAAGCCTACCAAGCCCAGGCCGCAAGGCAAGTACAGCTTGCCATTCAGCCCCTGCTGCTTAACGGCCAAGGCGGTACCGTGCACATGACGTTAAACCCCCCCGAGTTGGGCCGATTGGAGATTCATCTGCGGATTGAAAATGGGCAAGTCCAAGGCACTATTTCAGCCCAAGAACCGGCGGTAGTAGAAAACCTGGCCCGCGAGCTACCGACCTTGCGCCAGAGCTTCCTCGATGCCGGTCTTAAAATTGGCGACCAAGGCCTGAGCCTGATGCTGGGTCAGCAGCAAAGCAACGATCAACAGCCCAACGCCCGCAACCCCTTTGCGGGCTCTGAATCGGGTAACCGCAATAGCGCAACCAGCACCGACGGAACCGACTACAGCGACGTAGAAACGCTCGCGCCCAATGCACCACGCTGGATGGCCCCGACCCAGCTGCTTGATGTTGATGCATAACGAACACCCAAACTTAACCTAAGCAACCCAGAGGAACACCCTATGTCGCTCACCACCTCCGCCACCAATGTCACCACGGCTGCTGCTGGTCTTGGCGCCTCTGCCAAAAATGCCTCGGCGTTGAATTCGGTTAACTTCGATACCTTCCTGAAGTTGTTGGTCGCCCAGCTGGAAAACCAAGACCCGCTCAACCCCATGGAAGGCACCGAGTTTACCAGCCAGATTGCCCAGTTTAGTAGTCTGGAGCAGCAAATTAACGGCAACAACTTGCTGGAACGGTTGGTCTCCGAGCGTGATTTTGGCCAGCAGACCTTGGCCAACAGCTACCTAGGTCGGTCGGTCTTGGGCCCTGGTAATTTGCTGAAGCGGGACGGTACGGCCACGACCATTGGTTATGAGGCTGGCGAAGGGGCCACGCGGGTGAGCCTGGAAATTTTGAACAACACCAACGGCCAAGTGGTACGCACCCTCAATGGCGATCCAAGCAAAGGGGTCAAGACCATGGTGTGGGATGGCAAGGACAGCAACGGCCAACTGGTGAGCGGCGAAACCTTTACCCTGCGGGTAAGAGCCACCGACTCCGACAATAAAGTTCGCCCCAGCACCGGCTATGTCTTTGGCACTGTGAGTAGTATTTTAAACGACGCCAACAAGGTATCGCTGCAAATGGCCGATGGCCGCAGCATCGATGCGACCAGCGTCATTGGCGTGCGTCAGTAGTTGGCACGAACCCTGCATTACTTAAACTATAAAACCACAGCATTAAAATAAAGGACGCATATCATGGGTTTATTCGGAGCAATGACCGCCAGCGTGAGTGGGCTTGGGGCGCAGGGTCAGGCTATTTCTGTTATCTCGGATAACTTGGCCAACACCAACACGGTGGGGTATAAATCCAGCCGCAGTCTGTTCTCTCAGCTGGTTACCACCAGCGGCCAAGGGGTTGCCTATAACGCGGGTGGCGTTGATACCAACATCAGCCGCGACCAATCCAACCAAGGGAGCTTTGTCACCAGCACGAGCAAGACCGATTTGGCCATTTCGGGCAACGGCATGTTTCGGGTTTCCGATAGCAAAACAACAGCCTCCAGCACCAACTTCTTCTTTACCCGCGCCGGTAGTTTTGCCGAAGACCGCGAAGGCTACTTGGTGAACCCCGATGGTTTCTATCTGCAGGGCTGGAAGACCGATTCCGCCGGTAACGTTCTGAACTTGCAAGACCCACGCGCCATTGAACTGCAAAGTGTGGGCGTGAGCTCACAGGCCACCAGCAGCCTTGCAATTGATGCCAACCTAACGGCCACCCGGGCGTTAAACCCTAATTACAACACCACGCTGTCTCTCGTCACCAATCTTAACAATATGGTCGCCGCACCAACCCAATTCGACTACATCACCGACGTACGCGTGTACGATGCCCAAGGGGGAGCGCGGGACCTTACCGTAGGCTTTTCCAAACGTGCGGCAAACTCTTGGGATTGGACCATCTTTACCGATGGCCGCAATCTGCAAGGCGGCGTACCAGGCACCAACACCCGCGCTGGCAACGGAACGCTCCAGTTCACCCCAACAGGCTCGCTTAAGTACGCCACCGGTACGTCCATGAGCGCTGTCTGGGCAGGCGGGGTCAGCCCAAGCAGTATCACGCTCGATTTCGGCCAGTATGTTGGCGGTAATGTGGCAACGCCATCCGGCACGGTTCCTGCCACGTTTGCCAACCACTTTCTGGATGTTTCTTCCGAGAGCAATACCTTTAGCCCCGGCCAATATACGCTGGTTAAAACTGCCACGCCAACCTACGAATTGCGTGCCGGTAACGGGACTGGTGGCGCCCTGATTGAAGGGGGTATCGCCCAGATTTCCGCTACCGGTACGCGGGAAATCTACTTCCCGACCAGCTCCGTGCGCGTCACCGTATCAACCGACTTTGACGAAACAGCGCCCATTTCATCTCTCGCGATGGGAACCTTCACCGTTACCAACCAAGCTCAGCTCCGCGATGGGTTGGGGAATGATGGCGTAACCCAACTGGCCGCGAGCTTTAACACTAGCTCGGTGAACCAAGATGGTTTCGGGGCAGGCTCGCTCAGCGGGATTCAGGTCGATGAAAACGGCTTTGTGAACGGCACCTTTACCAACGGCGAAACCAAGCGTCTGTACAAAATTGTACTGGCAGTCTTTCAAAACCCACGCGGGCTAGAAACGATTTCAGGCAGCTTGCTGCGCACCACGGAAAGCAGCGGTCAGGCCCTCCTCAAGCAGCCGGGCGTTGGTGGAACGGGCCGGATTGTGGGCGGTGCCTTGGAAGGCTCCACCACCGACATCGCGGGTGAGTTCAGCAACATGATTGTGGCCCAGCGTGCCTTCCAAGCCAGTTCCAAAGTTATTACCACCGTCGACCAAATGCTGAACGAGCTGCTGCAGCTACGCTAGACTAAGTCGGAAGGTCAACGGCCCCATTGGGGCCGTTTTTAGCATATTGTTGAGGCTTACGAAGCCCGCCACAGCCGCCAGAGCGGGTAGGCCGCAAGGCCTAAAATCAGTGCCGTAAATCCCAGTATCGTCGCGTTAAGGCCCATCAATGTAATACTAAGCGGGGCCAAAAATAACATCGTGGCGGTTTGCAACGAAATGTAAAAACTCCCCAACGAAAGGGTGGTTGCCCGTTCATGGTCGGGCACGTCTTGGTTAATTGCGGTAATTAGCCATGGCCAAGTTAGGGCATTTATCAGCCCCCCAATCAGCCCACCGCCAATAATGAACCACAGGGAATTACTCAGCATCATCAAGCCAGCTGGTAACAGCAGGCTGGCAATCACCAATAAAAACCTGCGTCTCGGCCAGAGCTTCAGTCGCTCTGCCAAATAAAGCGCCCCCACCGCGGCAACTCCGTTGTACAGCGCAATCGCTATACCAAGCAGCACCGAGCTGGTACCTAACGCGACCAGCTTACCCTGTAAAACCCAATAAAAAACCTCGGTCAGGCTAATCAACAACGTCGGGCCAAACAGCAGCCAGCACAGGCTGCCCGAGCCACGCATACTGGCGCGGGCGATCAGCCATAGGTCGTAAAAGGGGTTACGATGGCGGCGTTCAGCAGCCTCGCGCGGCAGGTTGGGCAGCATAAAGGTTAGCGCCACCCCCAAAAGCCCACTGACGATGGTGGCAATCACGGGCGCATGGGGTGAAAGGGTATAGAGCCACCCACCCACCAACGCCGCCAGCATGCAAGGGATTAACGACGCCGCATACAACCGCCCCTGCCACTTGGCCTCTTCTGCCAGCCGCCCCTCGGCCCTCAACGCCTCGTGCATAAAGGCTTGCAGGGTACCGGAGTAGCACGCAATGGCCAGCGCAATGGTTATCTGTGCCAGCGCCAACCCGTAAAACGACGTCGCCTGCCACAGCACCATCATGCCAAGCACCCACAGTACGGCCCCAAGCAACAGGGTATGGCGGCGTTGCCAACGGTCGGCAAGGTAGCCAGTCGGCACTTCAAATAGCATCACCGCCAGCCGCATCAACCCTTGCAGCGCCAAGGCCCCGGCCAGGTCAACCCCTTTAAACTGAAAGTACGCAATCACAACGGGAACCGTAAAAATCAGGTCGGTCAGCCCCATGCATAGTAAAATCTTCCAAGGGGGGCTAAGGCGGCGTAAGCGCAAAATCACTCCAGCACCTTAACACCAAGGTTCAAGAACCGGAATCATAAAGTAAGGCAAAAAAACGGCCCCCGCAGGGGCCGTTGTCGTACGCGTGGCCTTAGTCGTGGCCGATGAAGCCGCCGCTCTGTCGGCTCCACAGGTCGGCATAGATGCCCCCCCGTGCCAGCAGTTCGGCGTGGGTGCCGTCTTCCACAATGCGGCCTCTATCCATCACCACCAGCCTGTCCATCTGGGCGATGGTGGAAAGCCGGTGGGCAATCGCGATGGTGGTTTTGCCCACCATCAGCGTCGCCATTTCTTCCTGAATCGCTGCCTCAACCTCGCTATCAAGGGCACTGGTGGCCTCATCCAGCAGCAGGATTGGTGCGTTTTCCAGAATCATACGGGCAATCGCAATTCGTTGACGCTGACCACCCGACAGCTTCACGCCGCGTTCACCTACATGGGCCTCGTAACCCTTGCGCCCGTTTTTATCCTCGCAGAGGATAATAAACGCGTGCGCATGGGCCCGTTTGGCCGCAGCGATAACTTCTTCATCCGTGGCGTTAGGCTTGCCAAGGCGAATGTTATCGGCCACCGAGCGGTGCATCATGTGGGCTTCCTGCGTCACCATGCCAATATGCTGGCGTAGCGAGGCTTGGGTCACCTTGCTGATATCCTGCCCATCAATGATAATGGTTCCACGCTCCAGGTCATAGAAGCGCAGCAGCAGGCTCGCCATCGTGCTCTTTCCCGCCCCGCTTCGCCCGACCAAACCCACCTTTTGGCCAGCTGGAATGGTAAGGTTAAGGCCATGCAGGACGGCGCCTTCATCACCCACCGACTTATCCGCCTTACCATAATTGAAGAAGACATCTTGGAAGGTTACCGTACCGCCACCCGCCTTAACCACCAGCGCTGGCGCAGCAACGGCATCCACCACCGTGTAGGGTTTGGCGAGGGCCTCAATCGCATCATCAACCGTCGCGATGTTTTCCAACAGCCGCACCGAAGATTCTGCAACCCACCAGCTGAACTGAATCACCTGCGGTAGCACCGTCATGGCCATCAAGCCTTCAGCCTTGCCGAACCAGCCATGCTGCCAACCATAGAAGGTCAGCCCCATCGTGGGCGCACTCAGCAAGAAGGTTAAGCAGGCCATCCCCACCCACATCATCTGGAAGTTGTGGTGGTTACGCTGACTGGCATCCGCTGCTTCTTGGGCCTTATCACGTAGGTAGCTGTCTTCATCATTATCCCGCCCGAACAGCTTAACCAGCAGAATGTTGGCGAAGTTATCCACCACCAGACCGGTATTGCGGCTTTTGAGATCGGAGGCGATTCTGCTGGTCTTTCTTTGAATTGGAATCATCCAACGCAAAAAAACAACGTAGCAAACAAACCAGATAACAAAAACAACAAGCAGAACAGGCGCCACCTTAAAAAGAAGGACGCCTGCCACCACCAGTGCCACCGCAAACCCCCAAAAGTGGATAATAAACACCTCGCATATTTCTGCCAACGCCATGCCAGTATCAAAAGCCTTGCTTGCTAACCTGCCCGCCAAGTCTTCATTAAAGAAGCTAAGGCTTTGGGCCCGGGTCGCAATCACGACCTGATAGCGCACGCGCTCACGGAAGTGCACGAAGAACATCGGCCAGGCCAAGTAGCGTGCGGTGCGGTCGAGCAGGGGTTGCGCCACATAGAGTGTCGCAACCATCAAGCCAAGCAGCGTAATGAGCTGGTCTGCCGACACTTCCTGCCCTTGGTTAAACAACCCGATCGCGCGGGCATAGAACCATGGTGCCAACTGGCCAAGCATGACGGCTAAGCCAGCCAGTACCATCACCACAGCCATCGGCTGCCATGCTTGCTTCGCGAAATGCCACACAAAAGGCACCAGTTTATTGGGCAGCGGCACCAACCCTTGCGGGTGCGGGGCCACCGAAGTCAGTCTGTAGGATTTCATGATAGTTCCTTTATCAGCCAAGCCCAGGCTTGGCTAGGTGAAGAGTTCAGGGAAGGGCGGAGAAACTTCCACCAACCGAGTAAAACGGGAGCCCGAAGGCCCGCGTTATTGCTTGGGCTGGTCGGGGATAGAGCGCATAACGCCAACAGCAACGCCGCTGGCCCAGCTGGGCAGCGGTTGGGTGATGTGGACATAGAACGTACTCATGCAGGTAAGAATAGGTTAGCCTTGTATGCATTACAAGGGGTGGCCGAAAATAAATCAACATAAAAGAATTGTGACTCTGCTGCTGAACCATTTTTCTGGTAACGTTCACGGATGAAGAAAGCCCAAGCGATGCCAAAAGCCGTGTCTGCCTCACCCCGTACTCCAAACCCAACGGCAATGCGCCAAGAGGCCGACAGCATGGGGGCGGTTGATGTTCCCGCCAGCTGCTATTGGGCCGCCCAAACCCAGCGCAGCAAGGATAATTTTTTGATTGGCGGTGCCACCGAAGCCGAGCGTGCCCGCTTTACGTTTTCCCCACTGTTTATTGCCGCCTATGCAGCGCTTAAGCAAGCCTGTGCCCACGCCAATGCCAGCTTTAAACTGCTCGAGCCAAAAATGGCCAAGGCCATCAGTCAGGCCGCCGATGAAATTCAGGCCGGCGCGCTGGCGGGTAACTTCCCGCTGGTAGTTTGGCAAACCGGCAGCGGCACGCAAACCAACATGAACCTGAACGAAGTACTGGCAGGCCGCGCCAACGAACTGCTAACCGGCACCCGCGGCGGCAAGGCGCCCGTGCACCCCAATGACCACGTCAACCGTGGCCAGAGCAGCAACGATACCTTCCCCGCCGCCATGCACCTCAGCGCGGCGCTGGCGTTGCAAACGCAGGTGCTGCCAGCACTGAAAATGGCCCGCACCGCGCTCACCAAAAAAGCCAAGCAGTGGGAGAAGGTTCTCAAAATCGGCCGCACCCATTTGCAAGATGCCACCCCCATCACCTTGGGGCAGGAGTTTGGCGCCTTCGCCGCCCAGCTGGCCTACGCCGAAGCTGAAGTGCAAAAGGCACTGACAGCGTTACTGCCCTTGCCTTTGGGTGGCACGGCAGTAGGCACGGGCCTCAATACACATGTAAAGATGCCCCCACTTGCCGCCAAATATTTGGCCAAGCGCTTAGGCCTGAAGTTTACCATTATGGAGAACAAGTTCTTTGGGCTTTCCGCCCACGAGCCCTTGCTCAATGCCAGCGCGGCATTGCGCACGGCGGCGGTGGCCAGCCTCAAAATTGCCAACGATATTCGCCTGCTCGGCAGTGGCCCACGCTGCGGCCTGAACGAGCTGAATCTGCCCGCCAACGAACCCGGCAGCAGCATCATGCCCGGCAAGGTCAACCCCACGCAGTGCGAGGCGCTGAGCATGGTCTGCTGCCAGGTCATCGGTAACGATGCCGCCGTCTGTGCAGGCGCCATGCAGGGGCATTTGCAGCTGAATGTATTTAAGCCGCTCATCATCCATAACGTCTTGCAAAGTGCGCAACTGCTGGCCGATGCGCTCATCAGCTTTACCGAAAACTGCGTGGTGGGGCTTGAACCTAACCTACCGCAACTGGAAAGGCATCTGGCCAATTCGCTGATGCTGGTAACGGCGCTCAACCCCGTGATTGGCTACGACAAGGCCGCCCAAGTCGCCAAAAAAGCGCTGAAAGAAAACCTGACGCTGGAGGAAGCCTGCGTGAAGCTTGGGTATCTGGACGCCAAAACCTTCCGCGCCAAAGTACGGCCCGAGGCGATGCTGGGGCCAGACCGCTAATCCAATGACGGCCTTCGCTCAACGCCCCAGCCCTAACCGCCGCCCACGAGAGGTAGGCGAAACTATCCGCCTCATCGTCCTGCACGCCACCTACATGGCCGATGATGAAGCGGCGCTGCAACGCCTGACCGACCCGGCCACGCAGGTCAGCTGCCATTATTACCTCGATCGCTATGGGCACACCGTGCAGCTGGTGCAGGAAGCCGACGTGGCGTGGCATGCCGGCCAAAGCCGCTGGACTTTCCCAAACGGCGAAACTCTGGAAGGCTTGAACGCGTACAGCCTTAGCATCGAACTTGGCAACGCAGGCCCCTTTGGCAAAACCTACCCCGACGGCCCGCCTGCGCACCTCGAGCAAGCCCCCAACTGGGCCGAGGCCGAACCCTTTACCGAAGCCCAGTACACCACACTGGCCACACTGCTGCGCGACCTCATGGTGCGTCATCAGTTAAAAATCGAAGCCATCGTGGCCCACAGCGCCATCGCCCCCGCCCGCAAGACCGACCCCGGCCCGCACTTCGATTGGGTTAAGTTGCACACGCTGCTCTTGGCTTAACGATACCCACGCAGCACCGAACGGGCCAATCGGCTTGCCAAACGACTCGGCCTTCGGTTGCAGCTGCAACCAACAGCCGATTAATGCGACATTCACCGACGGCGGGGCTGCTGCAAAGCACCCCGCCTTTGGCGTTGAGGGGGAGCCTTTTTCCTCTTCGGTGTTAACACCAATGCTTGCGGCCACCATGGCTGGTCATCGGCCCAGTCGTAGAGCTTGATGAGAAATTTGCTGGTGGTCAGCCACGGCGCAATTTTAAGAACCAACGGCCAGAGCGTGCTGTAAAGCGGCAGCAGCAGGCTACCCAACCACGTGGTGGCCAGCCACCCAAACAGGGCGTAAATTGCCCCCACCACCGCTGCGGCGATGGGGGTGAAAATCCCGCCCACCACAAAGGCCAGCAGCACGGTTACCAAACCGATGAACGCGCCAACCACGCCCGTAACCAACGCCAGCATCGGCACCACCAGCGTGGCCATCAAGAACCCGATAATCGCCGTAACAAGGCTGCCCAACAATGCCAACGCCATCGCCACCAAACCGTTCAGGCCAAACCAATCGTGCCCTAGTAAAAACAAACCCAGATTAACCAAAACGAAGCCGCACAGCAGCCACTCCCAATACTTTTTAAGCGTGGCCAAAATCATCTTACTTAACCTGACCGAGCGGGAGGTACTTGTGGGGCTGCGCGTCTAAATCAGTTAGCTCGGGGTGCCCAGTGGGGACATCAAAATGTGCTAGAAAATCTCCCTTGCTAAAGCCACCACGCTTGGCACGTTTGGCAGCCTGCTCGGCCAACAGAGCCTCGGGGGTAACGCCGTACTGCGCTGCCAGTGCCTGCACCACTTCCAACACGTCGGCCAGTTCTTTTACCAAGTCCTGCGGGTTGTTCAGCGCCTCACGCACTTCATCTACCTCTTCAACCAGTTTGCGAAAGGTTGCCTGCTGCAACGCCGGCCCCGTTAGTACGGTACTTTCACAGCGGAACCCCTTGGTGTAGGCCTGCGGGATCACCAAATCCCGCACCAGTTTAAAGCAGCCAAAGCGGTGGTAGGTCATCGGCTTTTCCTTACAATCTGTTAGGGCATCAGCCTTAGGTCAAGGCCGATTTTATGAACGTTAACCTTAAGCCATAACCGAGGCAACAGGCGTTGCTATCTTTGGTTAGGTTGGCTAGGTTGCAGCCGATGAAACTCTATCAGCAACCTTGGCGAGAAGCCTGTGCCGACGCCCTGCGCAACAAGCTTGTGAAATGGTTCTTTCGCCGGCAATGGCTTAAAGGGAACGGGCCTAAGTTTTGGGTCTTGCCCGGTGATGCCGTCTGTCGCGAGATCCTCACCTACGGTCAGTTCGATAAGGTTTTACTGCGAACCTTGGCACCGCTTTTACAACCCTTGCAGCATGGGGTGGTGCTGGATGTTGGCGCGAATATTGGGAATCACACCCTCTTTTTTGCGGGGGTGTTTAAGCAGGTTGTGGCATTTGAACCCAACCCAGCCGTATTCACCATTCTTCAAGCCAATGTGCAATTAAACCAAACCAGCAATGTTACATTGGTGCCCAAAGGTTTGGGGAACAAGGCTGCTACGCTTCCATTCTATCGCAATATCGCCAACAACCTGGGCGCTGGCGGCTTTGTAAACACCAAGGCTGAAGCGGCTTTGGGAACCTTAGAGGTGCAGCCGGGTGATGCGGCCTTGTCAGGGCTGAAGATTGCGGGTTCAGCCATTACGGCAATTAAGCTGGATGTTGAAGGGTTTGAGCTTGAGGCCTTGCAAGGTCTCGATGCGACGCTGGCACATCACCCCCTCATTATGATGGAACTTTTAAACGCGGCCTTGGGTACACCCGTGATAGAGCACCTCAAGGCGAAGGGGTATGCGCACTTCTATGAAGTATCCGAGCGCCAAGGCTTCATGGGGCGGGTTGGTTCTGTGAAGGCCCTTCATACGGTGGCCGACCGCTATCACGCCTTGGTGTTGGCCACCCACCAACCGTTGCCGGTGGCAGGGCTAGAATAAAGCAGGGGCCCTTCTTTTCAGAAAGGCCCCCACACAGTCCGCAAAGCGCATCCTGTAAGCCGGGTTCTGTACCCCATTGCTGGGGTGGTCATCATTCCTCTGGAGCGTGGGTTGCCCCGCGCCCTCAAGCTGCCGACCCGGGCCCCTGCTGGATGCACGTCGCACCACATGGAGGCCCCTATTTGGCATTGCACCCCTTGGCAGGTCGCCGTGCCGCAGGCTGTTGCCAGCTGCGCGGTGGGCTCTTACCCCACCGTTTC
>JAIXXE010000070.1 GCA_027490875.1 Alphaproteobacteria bacterium | reverse complement strand
CTGCAACGCGGATTTTAGGGTTTACTCAGGAAGATTTGCGGCAAAAAAACTTTTTTGCCTTGGTTCACCCGCGCCAGCGTGAAGACCTTGAACGGCTGGTCAGGAATGTTTTGAGCGATGGCAAGACGGAAGACTGTGTGTGCCAGCTGGCCTTGGCCAAAGGTGGCTGGGTGACAGTTGACCTCTCGGCCCACGGCCTGCCCGATAGCGACTGGGTGATTCGGGAAGTGGTGCTGCATGCGCGTGATGCCAGCCAACGCCAGACAATTTTAGAGACTTTGGCCCGCAGCGAGCAGCGCTTCCGCGACTTTGCCGCCAGCAGTGCCGACTGGCTGTGGGAAACCGACCATAACGGCCACTTCAGCTACATTTCGCCCGGGGTTCACCATGTCTTAGGTTACGCCGCCGATGACCTGTTGGGGCAAGGGCAACTGGCCATGCTGTTTGCCACCGACGATGACCCGGTGCGCGAGTTGGTGATTTCGCGCACCGACCGTCGGCAGCCATACCGCGAGCTGGAGTTCTGGACCAACGCCAAGGACGGCAACAGGGTGTGCTTGCGCTTGAGTGGCGTGCCCGTGCTGAACGCGCAACAGGAGTTTATGGGGTACCGTGGTGCGGCCAGCAACATTACCGCCAGCAAGCTGGAACGCGACCAAGTGTACCGCCTGGCCACCACCGACCACCTGACGGGGTTGCTTAATTCGTTGCGGTTTAAAGAGGAGCTGGAGCGCGCGGTTGCTCTGGCAGCCCGCCATAATACCCAAGGGGTGGTGCTGTTTATCGACCTCGACCGGTTTAAGGAAATTAATGACACCCACGGCCATGAAGCAGGCGACCAGATTTTGCAGGGTGTGGCCGAGATACTGCGTGATAACGTCCGCAGCACCGATATTGTCGCGCGGCGCGGCGGCGATGAATTTAGCATTATTATGCACAACATTACCGTGGAGCAAGCCATGGGCAAGGTGCAACGCATTATCGATGCGGTGACGGCCTTTGGCATTGATTACCACGGCACCCGCCTGACCGTGACCATGAGTGTGGGGATGGTTCAGTACCCCGTGCTCCAACGCGACGGCGAAGGGGAAACGCCCGTAAGCAAGAGTGCCGACCAGTTGATCATGAGCGCCGACCTGGCCATGTACAAAGCCAAGGATATGGGCCGCAACCGGCTGTTTGTGGATGCTATTGATGCCAGTGGCGATACAGTCGGCAGCGTGCGGGCGCAGCTGAAATGGGTGGAGCGGCTGCGTTACTGCCTCGAGCACGACGAGTTTGAAATGCATTACCAGGCCATTGTGCCTGCCAAGGCAACCACCTGGCCGCACCCAGCCAAACAATCGCGCCCGCTGTTTGAAGCCCTGTTACGGATTTACGATGTGCATGGCAAGGTTGGCAGCCCCGCGTTGTACATTGACGCAGCCGAGCACTTTGGCTTGATTCAGCAGCTGGATTTGGCGGTGGTGCGGCGGGTGTTTAAGACCCAGCAGGAATTAGACGGTCAGGGCTTGGCGGCCGATATCAGCATTAACCTTTCTTGCCGTACGCTGGGTGACCCAGCGGTGCTGCCGAAGCTGCAAGAGCTGTTAAAACAATACCCGATTGACCCAAGCCGGATTATTTTTGAAGTGACTGAAACCATGGCGTTACACGACCCAGCGCAGATGCGGGATATTGACGACATTCGTACTTTTATCGATAGTCTGCGCAAGCAGGGGTTCCGGTTCGCCTTGGATGATTTTGGAACCGGCTTTACCAGCTTCCGTTACTTGAAACTGCTGCAAGTGGATTTGGTCAAGATTGATGGCGAGTACATTAAAAACTTGACGATCGACCAAACCGACCGGCTGTTTGTGCAGCAAATGGTAGGGCTATGTAAAGGGCTTGGGATTACCACCATTGCCGAGTTTGTTGAAGACCGCTCTATTGCTGCTGCGCTGCAAGAACTGGGCGTAGATGCAGGGCAGGGGTGGTTGTTTGCCAAACCGCAACCCGACTTGCCTGCGCTCATTCAGCACTATCAAGGCAAGATTATGAATGACTGGGCCGAAGAGCCTCCGTTGCTGACAGTCGCAGCCGAAGCCACGGCCTTAGAGGCCTTAACGGCACCCACGAAAAGTACGAGAAAGACTACAAAACCTGTGGTGACTAAGGCTTAATATAGGTAACATAGATGATGATCTGGACCAATAACGCCAAGCAAAAGCCCACCCGCATGAACATCAGGCTGGTACTGCGCCCCGATTTATTGCCAGAGTCCTCGGCATCGCGTGGGCCGGCCAGATTGGCCATCCCCAGTACCAACAACCCAATGGCGCACACAAAGGTGGCGACCATCATCCAAGCGAACCAGTGGCTAAACATACACGGTAAGCTGGCGGGTTCGGCAAGGTTTGTCAACGCATGACGTGGTCCCCGCTTCAGCCCTTGCGGCAGATATTGCAAGCCCGAGCGGGTTGCAGCCTGTTTACCCACTTGGGCCTACCACGGCTGGGTAATTTTAAAGATGATAACCAACTTTACGCTGGGTTTACCCGCGCTGTACCGGTGTTGGCACCCCAGATATTTTTGGAAGGCCTTGGCAAAATGTTGCCTCAAGGCAGTACCGATGCCATGCAGGTGTTGCAAAGTTCCAACCTATTGATGAAGGGGCTGCCGCTGGCGGCGGTGCCGTATCAGGGGGCTCCGCTCCCCGTCACGCAGAGTTTGCTGCGCGATGTTTTGACCACCGAATGTACCCTCATGGCGCGCTTAAAACAGCAGGGCCTAGGCGTACGTGGCCAATGGTTTGTCTTGCCCGAGCCCGAGTTTACCCAACCCGATGCCGCCACTGGTGCCTTGCCGGTGCCTTTGCGCAGCTGGTTGAGCCTGCTGGAGCAGGAACGCCAAGGCTTTTGGCAACGTTGGCAAAGCCCGGTGGTGCGGCCAGCCATGGCTGGCTTGCCTAAAAACGGCAACCGCTGGCAGTGGTTTAATGCCATGCGCGATCAGCTGCTGGCTGAAGGCAAAGAGGTTGAGATTCTGATAACCGCGCCGCGCACGTTGGTCGATTTTGCACTCTATGTTTCCCAGCAGGCGGGGCGATTTGTGCCGCTGGCTGAATTATTGCCCAAGTTGCAGGTGCTGGTGATGACACACCACGACTTTTCGCTGCAACGCATGGAGCTTGGCTACCTGCTGCAAGGGTTACCGCAGGTGCGCTGGATGCAGGCCCTGTTCTCGCCCTTGGGGCTGATGCTGGCGCAGGCCGACATTAACATTCGGCAACGGCTGGAACTGACCTTAAGCGGCCAGTGCTTCCCCGAGTTCATTCCGGTCGCCGATGTTGATCCCCACGGGCGACTGGTACGCAGCGCGCGGCGCTTTCATGCCGGCTTGACCGAGCCGGGCCAAGACTACCTGATTGCCGTGACCACCCAAAGTGGCCTGATGGGGGTGCATACCGGCCAGATTTTGAAAGTGTTGGGCCCTATAAGTGCCAATCATAAGGGTGAGTGGATTTTGCCCGTGGCCATGCGCGGGCCAATCCGGCAACTGAACGCCATGAACGAAGGCCTGCGCGAAGACGCCCTGCTGGAAGCCCTGGGCAATATCAATGCGGCGCTGGCAGGGCAGGGGTTGTTCATCCGTGAGGCCTTGCTGGGTCATCTGGTAGCCGAGCGGCAACCGCTGTGGGTGTTGGAAATCTCTCGCCCGTTGGCCGAGGTTGATGAAGGGACGCTGCTGAGTATCGCGCGCCGCCTGCATACCGAGCTGGAGCTACGCAGCCCCACCTACCGCGCTGCCTACCGTGGGGCGGCCCTGAAGCCCCCCAAGGTGCACATTGTGCCGGTGGGCACCTTTGCCGCAGCCACCACGCATGCCTGCGAGCATTCGCAGTTCGACCACTCGGTTGACGCGCAGCTGTGTCGTAAAATTCTATCGGTCGCGTGGGAGAGCAAGGCACTCGATGCAGCTTAAGGTTGGTTTAAATTTGGAGGGGCGCTGTCAGGCACCTTTTTGTGCAGAGCAGCATAAAGCACCATGCGCTTGACAGACTTTGGCAGTGGCCTAAGCTGGTGGTGCGTGCCTTAAAACCGACTGCAATGGAGACACAGACAATGGCCCTTCAGCATGCCCGCAACCACGCCGACTTTCTGCTACCGCAGGGGCATTTGCCCACACCATTGCAACGCCTGCTCGATAAGATTGCGGTGGTTGAGGACGAACTGGCCGCGCTGACCAAACGCGGCTTGATGTGGGATGATGAAGCCAAGATGCTGAAAAAACAAAAACTACTGCTGCGCGACCAGTTGGCAACCTTAAAGCAGACGCTGCTACATTAAAACCATAGAATTCAAATAAAAAGCCCCTTTCACGGGGGCTTTTCTATGTCCGTCAGCGCCTGACCCTAGTTGGCGTGCAGGGCCTTTTGGGCCGCACGGGTGCGGCTGTACATCATCGGGGCTTCGGCCTGAGGCTCTTCCAGCGTTTGGGCTGGAATCTTGCGGCTGGCCATCCAGCTGGTCAGGGCCATAGAAGCCAGTTGGCGCATGGTCTTTTCGGCAGCGTCGCCCTTTTTACGCTTCAGGGCGCCCAGCAGCGTCAGGAAGTTGGTGTTCAGTTCCTTGCGCTGGGGCAGGGCACTGGCCCAGAGGGCTTGAATATCGGTGCGGCGCTTGACCGAGGAAATGGACTCGGTAATGGTCGGGCTACCCGAGATTCTCTCCATTAAATCAATCGCATTGGTGATGGCGTTGAGGTAAAGGTCGCTTTTGAGGCCATCTTCGGTGGCAAAGGAAAAGGCAGTTTCCAGGTCCATCAGGCCTTCAATGGTGGTGCGCTCGGCAGCCATTTTGGCGGTGAGACCAATCAGCAGGCCGTAGCTCTTCATCTGGTCGGCCTTGGTCGAGGCGGGCACGTGGGTCACGAACGCGCCACGGTGGGGCACCATTTCGACCAGCCCGTCGGCCGCCAGCGCGCACAGGGCTTCCCGCACAGGGGTGCGCGACACATTGAATTCTTTGGATAAACGTAGCTCGGACAGGTGAAAGCCCCCATCGAGGTCGCCACTGAGAATCTGTTCGCGCAGCCGGTCGCGGACCATGCTGTCGAGGTTGCTTGGTTGTGCCATCATTTTGCCCATCGTTGGTTCCTGCCTTTCAATTCTTCTTGTTATTGAACTTGTTAAAGTCATCAATTAGGCGGTTTGTTGGGCTCTGTCAAGTACAAAGTATACGGTTGTACACTTCCTAAGCACCCTTAACCTTACTGTTGAACTAAGTTAATGTAAAAAATAGATAAAACAAGATTTGTTTACCCTATACTGTCTGCGGTGCATTCCGGCCACAGGCGCAGGCTCGATTGGGGATAATTTTGTCTTAACCCTTGGAAAAGCCTAAACCGCACCCTACGCTTAATGTATAGAATGAAAGATCTGAGTCATGACCTTGCATAAAGCTGCCGTAGTAATGGCCTTTTTGGTGTTGGGAACAGTGCTGGTTCAGCCGGCTGAGGCCAATACCACGCCAGCAGCTCCCGCCGCCGCTCCTCAGCAGGCACTTAGTGCAGATATGACGACCTTCTGTAACCAATTTAAACAGGAATCAACAGCGAGTAACCATAGGGGATTAGAAAGATTGGTTGCGAATGAATTACGTCCGAGTGGCCTGCTCGTGAGGGAGGGTCGTTTTAACGATATTACTGGAAATGCTTCTGAAAGACGTAATCAAATTATGATCAGACTCAGGTCGATGTGTATCCCCCAAGTAGGGGCGCAATTACAGACTGCAAACCCTTCTGTTGATCGGTTTCAACGCGCGCGAAATGACTTGGGTGTTGAAACCTTAGACTCGCGAATTGAAAGTATTTTATCAGAACGTGACCTAACCCAAGAAGAAATCAGGATGTTTCGCCGGAGTGCTGCACCAGATACTACCGCCTTAAACAATGCTTTCAATGAATTGGATAGACGTGCGGGGCGTGTTACGCCAGCGCCTGCCACACCAGCACCTGCAGCGCCAGCCCTTGCCGTACAGCCCGCTGGGCCTAGAGGTAGTACACAAGTGGCAGGCACTGATTGCTTCATGAATGGTACTTGCCCAGCATCTGCAGCCGCACCTGCGGCGCCAGCCCCTGCCGTACAGCCCGCTGGGTCTAGAGGTAGTACACCAGTGGCAGACCCTGATTGCTACATGAATGGTACTTGCCCAGCATCTGCAGCG
>JAIXXE010000153.1 GCA_027490875.1 Alphaproteobacteria bacterium | reverse complement strand
GCTTGGCGCAGCAGTTCTTGACCCGTAGACCGAGTAGGCTGCGGATTGGCAGACGCGGCCTTGTCAAGGACGAATCCAGCCGGAGGGGCTGGCGCCTTGTCGAGAACAAAACCAGCCGGGAGGGCGGGAGTGGTCATTTGAGCGGAACCCACTTTCCATCGCGCAGAACAAGCTTCTCGCCTGTCTTGGGATTGGTTGCGGTTGGCGCAGTCTCGGTCGTCGCCGTTGATTCTTCTTGCGTGCGCGTAGCAAAGATGTTTTCAGTATTCAGCCCGTATGTTTTGGCGACTTTTTCAAGGCCAGTGCGAACCTCGCCCTCGCGCTTCTGCGCCGCTTCGTACAGCTTCCCAGCTTGATCTTTGAACGAGATGCGCTGCTGATCGTTTAGCCGTTCGCCGTTCATGACCTTGTTGTACATGTTCCTAATTGAATCAGGAACGCCGCGCGCATTCTGAGCCGTAGCGAATTCGCCTTCACGGACCACAGAGCCGGGGTCAAGCATCTTCATATAGCCAAAGATCAGCGAAAGGTCGCCAACGGCGTCAGGCTTTGCAGACTTGACGCGCCGGAATCCCTCGGTCACATCAACAAAAGGCTTAGTCTGATCCGTGTACTCTTTGCGCAGCCTGTTCTCGGCGTCGAACTTTGCCGCAGGATTTCCAGTGGCCGCTGCAACAACAGCCGCTGCGGTTTCTTGGTTGTACTTCTTGGTCAGTGCAATCGCCTGATTTGTCTGGGCTTTCGTTAGTCCAGTATCGGCGGCCAGTTTTTGCAGGCTCGCAATCTTTGCTTGCTCTGCATACTTTGCATCAACGCCCTTGGTCGTTGCCTCGGCCTCCGCGCCCTCAGCCTCTGCGGTCTGACGACGCACGGCGATTGGCTGCAACTCCTGCGCTCGAGCCTCTGCGCCGACCTTGCCTAGGCCATCGATTACTTTGTCTCCACCAGGAACCCCGGCAAGCATGCTAAACGCCATGTTTTTGCCGAAAAGAGGATCAATCTCCGTGGCCCTAGCAAGGCTGTCATAAAGATCGGCATTGGCGGTGTCGCCAGCATTGCGCAGCGCCTCGGATTCGCTTTTCAGCAAACGAATAACAACGTCAGGCTTGCCAGCAGTGAATGCCGCGCTAGCCTTGGATAGCGTTGCCAGTCCTGACTTTTGCTGACCAGCGGACAGGGTGTCCCACGACCGTTTCAGGTTCTCCGACAGCGCCGGGTACTTGGTCATGAGCCGTGAGTAGTCCGCCGCCGTTGCATTGGGGTTGTTGGCGACGGATGCAAGCTCTTGCTGCATGGCGGCCTGAGCCTCGGCCTGGCGCTGGGCGGCCTCGCGCGCATCCATGATCTGACGGATGCCGGTGGCGCTTTTAAACGCCTGCTCAAATGCATCAGCGGGGCTTTCTTGGCCCTGGAAAACCGCGCCGTAGTTGATTGGCTGGACCATTAGAACCCCTGCGACCAAATCCACTTGTCAAGCTTGGCGGGACCGTCTAGCCCATACCAAGTGCCGGCTGCTCGACCGATGGACGACCCGATTTGACCTGCCGCTTGACCACGCGCCAACTGGCCACCCGCTAGGGCGGCACCTTGCTGCTGAAGTAGCTGGGCGACGTTGTTGGACGATGCCTGACCGAACTGACCCGTTTGCGTGGCTGCACCAAGACCCATGCCAGCCATCCCACCAAGGCGGGAATACTGGTCGTTGATCGCCGCAGACAAAAGGGCCGGACGAAACCGAGCCAGAGCGCCTTGCGTGTTGCCACCACGCAGACCACCCGTTGCCGATGCGTTTTGCAGGATGCCGGTCTCACCCTGTTGCATCAGGGCTTGCAGTTCGGGAGAGGAAGAGATTGCCTCAATCGCCGCGCGCTGCTGATCCGCACCTTGAAGACCAGCCAAAACGCCCTGTTGCCCGAGCGCGGTAGTGCCTTGGCTCACATAGGGAGCAAGAAGCTTTTGGATCTCGTCAAACTGACGGCGCTGCTCCTCAATTCCGGCCTCTGAGGCTTGGGATTGGACGTTGGCGGCATTCTGGGCGGCCTTGCCTTGTTGCTTGGCGGAATAGACACCGCCGACAAGAGAGGCGCCGGCTACTGCGGCTGCGATACACATGGCTTGAACTCGCTGAAACGTTTTTCCATCACTACATCGTCAGGCGCGTACCCAAGACGCGTGAGGATGCCGAAAAGTCCCCCCTCGGGGCTTGTTGGCCAGCCGACGACGACGACCTCGCGCTCCATGAATGCCTTTTCCATCTCAGCGATGAACGAGCGCATGTAAGCGCGGTGTTCCGGCTCAATGTAGAAGGTGTCAACATTGGCGCAGCGCACCGGAGCATGATGCAAGCTCTGATACAGCACGCACAGCGAATAGCCGACTAGACGCCCGTCATGGCGAAGAATCGTCGCAATCAGCGAATCGCCCTCGGCTAGACGAAGGTACTGCGGAATGTCGGGCTGAATGACAAAGCCGCGCTCGCCGTGGAATGAGCAAGAGTCTTTTTTGATCTCGCTGCACTCATCCCAACTCTTTTGGCCGAGCGGGAGGATTTCATCGG
>JAIXXE010000062.1 GCA_027490875.1 Alphaproteobacteria bacterium | reverse complement strand
GGGGTGCGGGTGGATAGCGCGCTTTTTTCCGGCGCCAAGGTACCGCCCTATTATGACGCCACCGTGGCGAAACTGATTGTACACGGTGCCAACCGCGCCGAATGCGTGACCCGGCTGGAGCGGGCGCTGCGCGAGTTTGTGGTGGGTGGGATTAAAACCAACCTACCCCTACACCGTAAACTGGTGGCCGAGGAGTGGTTCAAACGCGGCGACTATACCATTCATACGCTTGAGAAGTATTTGAATCAGGAAACCAAGGTCTAGGCCTTAAGTTGAAAGCTCCGAAGAAGTTTACCTAAAGTAAGACGCAGCTCGGTGCGCTTCACCACCGCATCGACCATGCCGTGGGCCAGCAGGTACTCGGCACTCTGGAAGCCTTCGGGCAGCGTTTGCCGAATGGTCTGTTCAATCACGCGGGAGCCAGCAAAGCCAATCAGCGCACCGGGTTCGGCCAAGGTAATATCGCCCTGCATGGCAAAGCTGGCGGTTACGCCACCGGTGGTTGGGTCGGTCAGCAGGCACAGGTAGGGTAGCCCGGCCTGTTTAAGTTCCACCACCGCCGCCGTGGTGCGGGCCATTTGCAGCAGCGAAAGAGTACTTTCCTGCATGCGGGCTCCGCCCGAGGCGGCTATTGCCAACAAGGGCAGGCGTTGGGCCAAGGCGTACTGGGCGGCCGCCACAATCGCGTTGCCCACGGCGCGGCCCATGCTGCCGGTCATGAAGTCAAAATCCAGCGCCACCACCACCAACGGTTGGCCTTCCACCAAACCGTATTCCACGGCAAAGGCGTCGCGGCGGAGCGTGCTGGCGCGGGCGTCGCGCAGCCGGTCGGCGTAGCGTTTTTTATCTTTAAATTTCAACGGATCGTCACGGACGTCGGGGACGGGCAGGGTTTTGGCACTTCCATCATCCCAAAGCGAACTGAGCCGCAAGGGCAGGGGCCAGCGCAGGTGGTGGCCGCAATGGTTGCAGCAGTAAAGGTTGGTCGGTAAGTCGTTCTGATAAATCAGTTGCGCGCACTTGGGGCACTTTTCCCAGACCGTTTCGGCCAGCTCTTTTTTTTGTTGCGTTTTGATGCTCGGACGCAGGGCAGAGAGGAAGCTCATATCAGCCCAGAGCCTGCCACAGCTTGCGAAGCTTGACAACGCACCACGGGGGCGTAGATTGGTTGGGAAAGTGCTGCCAAGTCTGGCCGCGTATCTTTGGGGGGAACCCATGACGTTTAATCAATTGCAAGCAATGCTGGAGCGTGGTGCCAAGGTGGAAACCTTCGGGCAAAACGGTAGGTTCGGCTACAGGCTGATGACGATGCAAGGCGATTGCGGGTACATGTCGCACCCTGTCTATGCCACCGATGAACAAGCGCTGGCGGCGGGCAATGCGGCAATGGCGTCACTTCATTCCGTACCGCTGGAGTCCATCAAGGCCAAGCTCATGTCGGGCCTTAACGGCCTAACGGGCAGCTGGCCGTGGCGAAGCGCCCCCGGCCTGACGGCGACCAACCTGCTGGCGGCCCATAACATTTGGCCGCTGCTGGAGCCCTACCTGCTGAAGTGACGCTTGCAGACCATCGAAAAGAACGCGAGAGGCCCCACCATGGTGGGGCCTCTTGTGGTTTTTGGGCTTTTTGGGTAGATAAGAACCTATCAACAGAAAGCCCCGTTCATGAGTATGAAAAACCTCCCTGCTGGCAAAGAGCCACCCCACGATATCTATGTGGTGATTGAAAACCCTAAGGGCATCCCCAATATTAAGTACGAAGTTGATAAGGACACGGGTCTGCTGTTTGTTGACCGCTTTGCCCCGATGCCAATGGTCTTCCCTGCGCACTACGGCTACATCAACCAGACGTTGGGTGGCGATGGCGACCCCGTGGATGCCTTTGTCTATACCGATATCCCTGTGGTGCCCGGGGCTGTTGTGCGAGCCCGCCCGATTGGCGCGCTGCTTACGACCGACGAAAGTGGCGAAGACGTTAAACTGATTTGCGTACCCCATAAAAAGCTTGACCCACGCTTTGAGAAAATTCAGAGCGTCTTTGACCTGCCAGAGCTTTTCTGTAAGCAATTGGAGCAGTTCTATACCCATTATAAAAATCTCGAGCCCGGTAAATGGGTGAAGGTGGGCAAGTGGGTGAATGCGGAGGAGGCGCTTGACCTCGTTCGTAAGGGTATCGCCGCAGCCAAGTAATAAGGGCTTCAACGCACAAAACCCCCGAGCATTTGCTGGGGGTTTTGTGTTTTGAAGGGTGCCGTAATACCCTGTGGCGTTGCTTAGGGGTTGAGAAACACGACCTTCAGGTGCTTGGCCCAAAAGATACTCCAAAATTTCCGTACCCAGTAAGGGGTGGGCTTGAAGTGGCCTTCAAAGTCGAGTCGGCCTTCATGGACCGGCGCGAAGGTGAGTCGTCGTCTGGTTCTCAACCGAACGATCGAAAGTCCTTCGCCTTCAGGTGTGATAAGGAATTCCTTCCCTTCTGGCCCACAGGCAAGCTGTGTGAAGGGTTGAAAGGAACGACTATCATGATCGTAAAAGCGGGGCCCATTGTCATCCATCAGGATGGTGATACGGGACGCAGCGCACTGTTGGACGTTGTTCATGGACGTTCCTCGGTTCGCGATGAGTCAGTCGCGGTAAATGTGATTCGGTACGTACGGTCATGCAGGCATTGGCGCGGCTGGTCAAGAGGT
>JAIXXE010000084.1 GCA_027490875.1 Alphaproteobacteria bacterium | reverse complement strand
TTGGGTGCTGGCGGTAGGCACCAGGTCACCGGTGTGGGCCATCACGGCGTAGGCGGCGGCGTCGGTTTCGAACTTGCCGTCAATCACACCGCTCTTGGCGTTGGTCAGCTCTACTTCGCTGTCCAGCAGGTCCAGCAGGCTGCGTTGGCCCAGCTCGAACTGTTGCAGGTAGGCGTTGCGGCTGGAGGTTGCAGCAGCCACGTGGCGGTTCAGAGGCTCCAAACGGTTCTTGGCAGCGCTGAGGCGGGCCATGGCGTCAATCACGCTCTGTTCAACCAAGCGGCGCTCTTGCTCCAGTTTGGCTTCAGCCACGTTGACCAAGGCCACACGCTCGTCGCGCTGGGCCACATCGCGGCCACCGTTGTAAAGGTTCTGGCGCCACATCAGCATGGCGGTGGCGTCGTGGTTCGGGCCTTCTACGCCGTCCAGGTTCCAGTTACGGGTGACCCCACCTTCCGCAGTGATGCGGGGGCAGAACAGGCACTTGGCTTCGGCCACTTGGGCGTTGGCGGCCTGAATGTTCTTGCGGGCTGCGGCAATCACCGGGCTGTTGTTCATCGCGCGGCCAATGGCACCGGTGGTGTCGGCAGGCAGGGCGGTGAAGGGGGTGGCATCTTTGGTCAGGCTGCCGGGCATGGTGCCTACTGCTTCCAAGTAGCTGGCTTCGGCACGCTTCAGGTCGCCAGTCGCCGACTCAACATTGGCCATGGCCAAGGCTAAACGGCCTTGCACCTGCTCGATGTCGGCTTGGGCGCTACGGCCACCGGTGGTGCGGTTCTGAATCTTGTTCAGGTAGCTCTGGTGGGTTTCAACATTCCCTTGGGCTAATGCAACTTGCTCTTGGGCACGCAGCACGCCCAAAAAGGCTTCGGCAGCGCGCAGGGCGATTTGGTTCTTAACATCCAGCGTGTGGAAGCCAGCAGCAGCTTCACGGGCGCTTTCGGCACCCACGCGGCTCTTGGTCTGGAAGCCGTCGAACAGCATTTGGGTGGCGTTCAGGCGGGCTTCGTTGCGCCACATATCGCGGCTGCCTTGCTTACCGCTTTGCGGGGTACGGGCGGCACGGAAGCGGGTGCTGCCGTTCTTGCTCCACTCGTAACCGGTACCGGCTGCAAAATCCAAGGTTGGCTTGTAACCACCACGGGCTTGCTTCACGCGGTAGCCGATGGCGGTTTGCTCGCCGGCGGCGGCCAGCACTTCAGGGTGCGTGGACACAGCTTGGTTCATGGCTTCGGTAATGCTGGCAGCATTGGCCAACATTGTGGTACTCATGGCGGCGGCAAAAACGCCTGCAATCAGTAGCTTATTCATCGGTATGGCTCCTTTAAGTTGCACCCGGTTGTGGTGGCGGCCTAGCGGAGCTGGGCTGCCTTGTTGTGTATGCATATAGGGTGTGCTTAAGGATTGTGCAAGGGCTGGCGTGATATTTTTTTTACACACCTTATCCACAATCATCGTAAAAATACGAAAGTTAGTTGACAGCCTTTTTAAATTAGGAATCGACCTTACGAATCTTGGGTGCCAGCTTGGTCTCCTCGTTGCCAAGATGCCGCAGCGCCTGCCTTGGAACCTGCTCTATCTCTAGGCAAACTGGGGTGATACCGCTAGATTAGGGGAAATGCAGCCAATCCTTCCACCCGCTGGCACGGCTTTGCCTGCCGAGGCCGACCGCACGGCCGAACGGGCCTTGGCGCCGCGCGGCCTGCAAGGCACCAGCGCCGATAGCCTGCAGGGCTGCCTGCAGTGGCTGCTCCACCATTACCGGCTGCACTACAGCCTGACCAGCCTGATTGCTGGATTGCCATTGTTAAACAATCGTTTAACCCCCGAACTGATGGGCCGAGCCGCCACCCGCGCGGGCCTCGATACCCGCGTGGTGCGCCGCACCCCCGCCGAACTGGAGCAGGCGCTGCTCCCTGTGGTGGCGATGCTGGTGAACGGGCGGGCAGGCATTCTGGCCGCGGCCGAAGGGGAAGGCGAAGCCCGCGTGTACCAGCTGGTCAATACCTTTACCGGCGAAACCGAGCGCCTGACCGCGGCCCAGCTTGCCGCCCAAAGCGGCGGAACCTTTATTCTGGTAAAGCCCACCCTGCGTACGGCCATCGACCAAGAACTGACCGCCCCCGCCCGCCAGTGGTTTTGGGGCACCTTTGCCCAATTTAAGCCATTGTATTACAAAGTAGGGCTGGCCGCACTGGTGATTAACGTGGTGGCCTTGGTCTCGCCGTTGTTTGTGATGAATATCTATGACCGCGTGGTGCCCAACAAGGCCGAAGAAACCCTGTGGGTGTTGGCGATTGGAGCGGTGCTGGCCTACACCTTCGATGCCATCTTCCGGCAACTGCGGGCCTATTTTGTTGATACAGCAGGCAAAGGCGCCGATGTACTGCTGGCCAACCGCATTTTCGGTCAGCTGCTGAACCTGAAACAGCAACAGCCACTTTCGGCCGGAGCCTTGGCCAACCAGCTGCGCGACTACGACGCCCTGCGCGAGTTCTTTACCAGCAGCACGATTGTGGCGTTGGTCGACGTCCCCTTCATGTTGCTGTTTGTGGCCGTCATTGCCACGTTGGGCGGTAGCTTGGCCTTGCTGCCGCTGGTGGCCATCCCGTTGGTGCTTGGGGTATGTATGCTGCTGCAGCGCGAAATGATGGCCATTTCCCGCGCGCAAGCCGCCGATGCCGACCTGAAGCATGGGCACTTGGTGGAAAGTATTAATGCGTTGGAGAATATCAAGGCCCTCGGCAGCGCCAGCCAAGCCCAAGGGGTGTGGGATAAGGTCACGTCCAGCACCGCCAGAGGCGCTGGCAAGCTGCGGTTTCTTTCCAACCTGGCGCTTAATTTTGCCTATTGGGCAGGGCAAATGCTGTATGTGCTGATGATGGTATGGGGTACCTATCTAATCTTTACTGGCAGCATGACCACCGGTGCCCTGGTGGCCTGTAGCATGCTGGTGATGCGCGCCTTGGCCCCCGTAAGCCAGATTGCCGGGCTGTATGTGCGCTGGAGCCAGACCAAGGTGGCACTGGAAGCCCTGACCAAGTTCATGAACAGCCCCAACGAGCGCCCGCTGGGCAAGACCTTTGTGCATCACCCCCACGTAACCGGCGCAATTGATTTTGACCGCGTGAGCTTTACCTACCCCGGCAGCAAGCTGTTAAGCCTGTATCATGTAACCTTGGCGATTCGCCCCGGCGAAAAGGTAGGGGTGGTTGGCCGTGCCGGCAGTGGCAAGAGCA
>JAIXXE010000159.1 GCA_027490875.1 Alphaproteobacteria bacterium | reverse complement strand
GCGGATACAGGCCGAGTGACTGAAATCGCTCTTCGTGCCGTCATTAAAGGCACTGGGTCGGCGCTTCCGCGCAATCGCGTGTCCAACGCGGAACTGGCCAATAAAGTCGATACCACCGACGCATGGATTACCGAACGTACCGGCATCAAATTCCGCCACATTGCCGAACCCGATGAAACAACATCGAGCCTCGCGATCGAAGCATCGCGCAAGGCGCTCGACGCCGCGGGCATGTCGGCGAGTGATATTGACCTCATCATTTTGGCAACCGCCACGCCCGACCCCACCGCCACCGCCGCAGACCTAACCAAGAACGGCACCAACCCGTGGGTGGGAGTGCGTGTGGCGCCGGTGCGGGCCTTGCCCAACCCTGTAACTCTGGCACAGGTGAAGGCCGACCCACGGCTGCAAGCGATGGCCCTGCTGAAGTACCAGCGCCTGAGTGTTCAGCCCGTCACCGCCCCCGAGTGGGCCATTATGTTAAGCTTGGCCAACGAAACAACCCGCCGCTAAAATTGCGGCGGGTTGTTAAGTTTGGTGCAGCCTGCCCATGGGCTAGTACCGATTCAGTTGCTCCAGCATTGGCATCAACCTGCCCACCAAGGGGCAATCGGGCCGCTTGTGCGCGATGGCCTGAATCACTTGCGTGTAGTACCACTGCGTGCCGTTACGCCCGCCCTTGTACATATTCCAAGCAGAAGGGTTCTGGGCCAGTTCGGCCAACAGGGTGCTGAGGTTGTGCACCTTGTCGGCGGCGACCACCAACAGCTGATAGGCCGACTTGGTATCAAGGCTTGCCACATACGCCTCCTTGCGCTCCTGCCACGGGCGTTTGTGTGGGCTCTCCGGGCTGATTTCGCAATCTGAGGCCGCCCTTACCAGGGCCAGCACGTCAGGGCCGAATTCAGTAGCCATACGCGCGGCGCTGTACAGCGTGCCGTAGTCTTCCAGCACATCATGGAGCACGGCAGCAACCTGCTGGTCTGCGTCACCCCCTGCTTCAACCACCAGTGCCAAGACGGCAAAGGGGTGCGAAAGCGCCGGGATGTTGGGCGAGCTCTTGCGTGGCATCATGCCAATCAGTTTGGTGACCATAGTCACCGCACGAGAAAGGCGGTCGTCAGTTCTTGCATCAAGTACTGCTGCATGAAACATTGGGGCCTCCTCGGCCAGTGTGATACGTCTTTCATCGCCTTAAGTGTATAAACTATGCTTGTCAAACAATTATCCCGCCAGTGGCGGGATAATTGGGGGTGTAGGCTTGTAGGCGTTGTTATTGGCGCTGTTGACCCAGCAGTTGCAGCAGGCTGATGAACATGTTGATGAAGTTAACATACAGCCCCAGCGCTTGCAGGATGCTCAGGCGGCTGCGCATCAGCTCATCTTGGCCGTAGGCGGCGAAGGTGTCGCGCATTTCATTCACCTGCCATGCGGTCATGGCGGCAAACAGTGGTACGGCAATCAGGTTAATGGCGGTTTGCATAAAGCCCATGCTCATGCCAAACAGGCTCATCACCAGGCTTACCACCACCGCGCCCAGCAGGCCCCATACACCCATCATTAAAAAGGTGCCCCAACCCGCAAGGCTGCGCTTGGTCAGAAAGCCGTAGGCGGCGGTCCCGGCAAACATAATGGCGGCGATGGCAAAGGCGCTGGCCACGCTGGCGCCGGTGTACTGCGCGACCAACGGGGCAAAGGAAAAGCCCATAAAGGCGCTGTAGCCCGCAAAGACTGCCAAGCCCGCGGCGGGTTGCAGGTTAAACACCAGCTTGTGAATGAAGAAGGCGGCGCCCAGAATGATGAGCATCCAGATAAACCCACCGCTGGTGGCGAGGCTCAGCAGGGCGGGGGTGCTCATGGTTAAATAGGCCACAATGCCGGAAAGCCCAACGCCCGCAGCCATATAGCTGAAGGTTTGGTTCATGTGCTGGGTTAAAGCCGCGGCAAAGCCGGTACCGGCAGCCCGACTGGCGGGGATATTAAAGGCCATGGTTAGGTTCCTTCTTGGTTTATAAGGTTTTAGCGCCACGGCACCCTTGCCGCACGCTCTTGCTACGGATACTAGCGCGCCCCCATAGGCTTTCAAGCAAAACACGACAGGCTGTAAGGTTAAAACGACATTTCAGTGGTTTAAGATGGTGTCAGGAGCTTGGTATGTAGACTTGTGGGCGGGGGTATAAGCAATTAGCTCATTGGCTCACTTTAATCGTTTCATACGCCCATTCTGGGCGTAGCGATGGTGGGCCTTCCTCACACAGGAGACTAACATGAACAGTCCAATCTACGATCAAGGAACAGACCTGGCCCTGTTACTCGCCGAAATCGGGTTTAACCCGATCGCCGTGGGAAGAGATCCCAATAACCTCCTCCCAATTCGGGAGATGGAGGTTCACTCTCTAACCATGGGAAATATCCCGTGGTCAGCAAACCCAATAATGTACGGGGAGTTCTTCCCCGACACCGTTGTTATTGGAACTACATCGACGGCGGGCAAACTCGTCCGTCTATATGGGTTCCGCGACAACTTTGGCGACTTGGTCGCTGAGATTGGTCGAGTGACTCTCTAGCTCCACCCCCCGTGCAGGAGGGGGTGGGTGAACCACGAACAAGTCCCCCGCTGCACCGGGGGCATTTTTTTGTTAAAAACACTTGAAGGAGGCCGGAGCCTCCTTCAGTTTTTTCGTGGTTGTTACCTTACCCCAGCCGATGCTCGCGCAGCGCGGGCAGCCAGCCCGTTGGGTAGGCTGGCCCTTGCTTCATGCCTAACAGCACCTCGGCGCCATGGGCGCGGCCATTCAGCAGGCCTTGCAGCAGCGTGTGCTCGGCGGTGGTGTTGTTGCTGACCTTGACCACGGGCAGTTGGCACCAGTACACCCGCGCGTCGTCTTGGTAGTGTGCCATCGTCGCGCGGTAGTTGCTGCGCCGGTTTAGCCAGAGCTGATACAGGTCGGGCGCCCGTTGCCGCAATTGGGGCTCCATCAACACGCGGTCGGCCAAGGGCCGCCCGCCTTTTGCGGTTTCATTCAGGCCGCGTGGGTCGATCACCAAGACGTGGGTGGCGCCCAAGGCCAGCGCTTCGGCCACGGGGGCGTCGTTGCTTAACGTGCCATCCCACAGCACCGTTTGGTCGGTTGGGTTGTGTGCCAGCAGCGGCAGCCTGCTGGTATTGATGGCCGCAGCTTTGCAAAAGTCGGGCGTGGTGCCATCCAGCCGCTGAATGATGCTGCGGCCATCGCGCGCCGTGGCAGTGAGGAAAATGGGCTTGTCGCTGCGCGCCAAATTTTCCCACAGCAAGGGCTGATGGATGGTGAAGGCTTGATGAATCAGGCCCTCCAAATCCATCGGTGGCCTGCCTTGCAACAGCCGACGTTTTTGAATGAAGACATCCTTGCCATCCCGCGCAAACCCTTTGCGCGTCAGGCACCGCAGTACCATCGCGCGGTTGGGGTCGCCGCCATCGGCATAGAACAACGTAGCCAAGCCGCCCCCGCTGGTGCCGCCATAGATGTCGGCAGGGATGCCCAGCTGTTGGAACAGCGTTAAAATCCCAGCCGTAATGACCCAGCGCTGGCCGCCCCCACAGGCCACAATGGCCAAGCGGGCAGAGTCGGGCTTGCCCGCCAAACGGTTCCGCAGTAGTTCGAGGACTTGGTGCATTGGTGACCCCCTAGAAACGTTTCAGTGATGTGTCTGAAACCCTTCCTAACCAAACGAACCCAACAATACAAGCCGCCAGCTTAGTGCCCGTTGGCAGAAACAGCCCCAGCCGCAACAATGAGGCCCACCAGTATGGCTTCGGCCTGTGCCAGCGTGGCCGTGGCCCGTGCTTCCACGTTCAGGCGCAGCAGAGGCTCGTTGCTGCTGGCGCGGATGTTGGCGCGCCAACCGGCTGCCTCGTGGGTGAGGCTCAGGCCATCGATGCGCTCGTGCACCGGTGCCAGTGGCAACAGCTGGGCTTCCAGTGCGGCCAGAAACTCCTTGGCGGGGGTGGGGGTGCGGAAGTTTAATTCTTCACCCGCGGGGAAGTTTTGCTGCAGTTCGGCCACAGCTTGACCTAGGCTTTGGCCGCGCTTGCCTAAAAACTCCAGCAGCAACAGCATGGGCAACATGCCGCTGTCGCAGGTAAAGAATTCACGGAAGTAGAAGTGGCTGGCAACTTCTCCGGCAAAGGGGCTGCCCAACGCACGCATTTTGGGCTTGATGAAGCCATGGCCAACCCGGGCAAAATGGCCGCTACCACCCGCGCGCGCAATGGCTGCTTGAGTAGCCCAGTAAAGGCGTGGGTCTAGCACAATCGCCGCGCCGGGGTGGCGGGCCAATACGGCCTCGGCCATAAAGGTGGTGATATAGTAGCTGCTGATAAAATTACCGTCGCCGTCATAGAAAAAGCAACGGTCAAAGTCGCCATCCCACGCCACCCCTAAGGCGGCGCCCGATTGCTTGACGGCCTCGGCAGTTGCGGCGCGGTTTTCTATCAACAGCGGGTTGGGGATGCCGTTGGGGAAGGTGCCATCGGGTGTGTGGTGCACGCGCACAACCTCCAGCTGCGGCAGGTGGGCCAGCAGGGCATCGGCGGTGGGGCCAGCCGCCCCGTTGCCTGCGTTGATGACAATCTTCTGCGCGGGAATGGCGCTGGGGTCAATCAACCCTAACAGATGGGCCACATAGGCGGGGCGCAGGGCAAGGGTGGGGACTTCGGGGAAGCTGCTGGGCACGTCGGTCAGGTCAGGCTGGTTGTGCCGCGCGAGCGTGAGCTGCTCCCACTGGGCAAACTCGGTCGCAAGGTCCATCGGTTCGCCGCCGCGTTTGGCCACCTTAAAGCCGTTGTACTCAATCGGGTTGTGGCTGGCCGTTACCATAATGCCAACATCAGCCGCGCCACTGCCGGCGGCGTGGTACACCTCTTCGGTGCCGCACAGGCCTAAGGATTGGCAGGCAACGCCGCGCGTGGCCATGCCCGCGGCAAAGGCGCGCAGCAGGGTTGGGCTGGTGGCGCGGCTGTCCATCCCCAATACAGCCGTTTTGGCGTGGGGCAGCACCTCGGCCAAGGCGGCCCCAAGGTGATAGGCCAGTGTGGGGTTAAGGTCTTCGGGTTGGCGGCCACGGATGTCGTAGGCCTTGAAGCAGGGCAGGCGGGCGGAGGTCTGGGTCATGGCCGTTCCTAGCCTTGAATGGCCCATGCAGCAAGGGGGGCGTGTGCTTTAATCGCCACAAACCGCGTAAAAGTATGCACAGGGCGTGGCGTTTTGCCGCGCTGGAGGTTAGAAAACTTCTATGCCTGCCCGCGCCCGTCAGCGTCCATCGTCACGCCAAGCCACCCGGCGCGGTGGCACCGTGGAGTTACTGACCGACCGCCTACGCGAAGGCTGGGGTGTGCTGTTGGCCGTGGCGGCCGCGTGGCTGCTGCTGGCGCTGTTTACCTATGCCCCAGCCGACCCCTCGTTTAACAACGCAGCGGCCAGCATGGTGGTGGCCAACAGCGGCGGGCGGGCAGGGGCCTACATGGCCGATATGCTGATTATGCTGTTTGGCCTGGGCGCATTTGGCTGGGTGTTTTGGTTGGGCTTTCATGCTGCCAATGCCCTCATGCACCGCGAAGGGCCTAGCTTTAGCCTGCAGGTGATGACCATTCCGTTGCTGCTGCTTTCGATGTCGTTGCTGTTATTTGTGGCCGAACCGTTGCCCAACTGGCCGCTGCCAGCGGGCGAAGGGGTGGGGAACGGGGGCCTGCTGGGTAAACTGGCTGCGAGTGTCGTGCTGCCGTTTTTAGGAAAAATTGGCGGCATTATGTTGGCGGTTGCTGCCATGGTGCTGGCGTTGCTGTGGTTTACGGGATGGACTCTGGCCGAGATTAAGGCCTTCAGCATTTGGTGCAGTAAGGTGGCGTTGGTGATGGGGACGGTACTCTGGCGTTGGGGCAACCGGCTATGGGCCACTGTGCCTGCCCAGTTTGAACTGCCGCTGGCCCACCCCGTGCCGCCACGACCACGGGCCGTTGTTGAGGCAGTGGATACCACCCCCGCCCCCCGCAAGCGCACCGAGCAACAGGCCCTGCCGTTGGTGATGAACGGTGATTACGTTCTGCCGCCGCTGGATTTGTTAAAAGAACCCAAGGCCAAAACGCAGCAAGAAAGCCCCGAAGCCTTGCAGCAGAATGCCCGGCGGATTGAGGCTGAACTTAAAAACTTTGGCATTGTTGGGGCTGTTACCAACATCCGCCCCGGCCCGGTGATTACCATCTACGAGTTGGAACCAGCGGCGGGGGTGAAGACCTCCCAGATTGTGAATCTGCAGGAAGACTTGGCCCGGGCCATGAGTGCCCTTTCCATCCGGATTGCGACCATCCCTGGCAAGACGGTGCTGGGGATCGAAGTCCCTAACCTCCAGCGCCAATTTCTGGGCCTGCGCGAGCTGCTCGACACCGATGCGTTTGAAAACCACACGGGCGGCCTGGTGGTGGCGCTGGGCGTGGATACCACCGGCCAGCCCCAGTATGCCGACCTTGCCAAAATGCCCCATGCGCTGATTGCGGGGACGACGGGCAGCGGGAAATCAGTGGCCATCAACGCCTTTATTCTCTCGCTACTTTACCGTATGGGGCCGGAAGACCTGCGGTTGTTGTTGGTCGACCCCAAAATGCTGGAACTGAGCATCTACAACGATATTCCGCACCTGCTCACCCCCGTGGTGACCGACCCCAACAAAGCCGCCGCCGCGCTTAACTGGGTGGTGAAGGAAATGGAAAATCGCTACCGCCTGATGAGCGAACTGGGTGTTAAAAACCTGCAAAACTTTAACGAAAAGTTTGTGCAGCTGGAAGCGGAGGGGAAGGTCCCTACCAAGTTGGTGCAGGTGGGGTTTGACCTCAACACCGGCCAAGCCAAGTACGAAGAACAGCCGCTGGCGACCAAAAAACTACCCTATATTGTGGTGGTGATTGACGAACTGGCCGACCTGATGATGGTGGCGGGCAAGGCTGTAGAGTTCAGCATTGCGCGCTTAACCCAAATGGCGCGGGCCAGCGGCATTCACCTGCTGGTCGCCACCCAGCGGCCGAGTGTGGATGTGGTCACGGGCTTGATTAAGGCGAACATCCCCACCCGCATGAGCTTTAGTGTGGCCAGTAAAATCGACAGCCGCACCGTGCTGGATAGCATGGGGGCCGAGGCCCTGCTGGGCAAGGGTGATATGCTGCTGCTGTTAAACGGCAGCAATGCCTTGGTGCGCATGCACGGCGCGTTTGTGGGCGAAGATGAATGCACGATTGTGGCCGACCACTGCAAAGCCCAAAGCGACCCCCATTATGTGGATGACGTGTTTAAAGCGGGTGCGGCCGTGGTGCCGGGCAGCAAGGAAGCCAAGGCCGCCCAAAGCAATGCCGATGGCGACGACGGCGAAGAAGGCGAAGGCCTGTACAAGCAAGCCGTAGAAGTGGTGCTGCGGGAGAACAAGGCCAGCACCAGCTACCTGCAACGGGTGCTGAAAATCGGCTACAACCGCGCAGCCGACCTGATTGACCAGATGGAAGGCGAGGGCCTCATTTCCGCCGCCAACCATGTGGGCAAGCGGGAAATTATTGGCAAGCGCTAACGTAGATAGACATAAAAAAAGCCGCCCGAGAAGGGCGATTTGGTGAGACGCTCCCTTTACTTCACACCGGTGCAGAGCAGACGCTCGAACTTGGCGTCATCGAGGATGCACCGAACCTGTTTGAAGGCGCCTTCCAGTTCTTGCCTTCCTGGTGTTTCCTTACGGACGTCGATAATCAGGCAGCCTTTGGGGCTTAGAATTTTTTGCACCATCGCCAGATAGGTCGGCACAGGGAAGTGGAAGCCCCACGCGATGAGCGAGGTCACCACATCCACTTGTCCTTGGTGTTGCTTGGCCCATGTTGCGGCATCGTCGGCCTCTACCAGCGTGACGTTACTGGCAGGGACTCCGTTGCTGGTAAGAGCTTCCTTGCCAACGGCGAGGCTGTTGTAGACCGACGCCTGCTGATGGAAGCCAAAATGGATTTGGCGGTCGAGCCCAGTCTTATCCAGCAGCGTGATGTGGGAGATGGGCGTACCCTGTACCTGATAGTGCCGTGCCAACGCGACTTCGAGACCGGCAACACCTGCGCCAATCCCTAACATGTGGCCGCACGTTTTGGGCAATTGCGGGATGATGTTGGCGGCTTCGGCTTCCATGATACTGGCGTAGTTATGCAGAATGCTGCCCGCGCGAAGTTGGGGTTCCAGCGTGCTGGAATAGAACTGAAAGGCCTGTTTGGCAAAGGGGATTTTTTCATAAACCTTGTAAGCGATCTGGCCGAGCGTGGTGTAGTGAATATTTTTCCCAATGCTTTGGGTTTCCAGGCGCTGCAGGGTGATGTAGCGGGCGGCGCTGCGGGGCAATAACATGGGTTGGGGGGCTGGGGTGGCAGGCATAGGTGGCGCTTTCTTTTTGGCTGGCTATCTATAGCAGGGGGCTTGTGGCCTCGCAAGCTGGCGCTGCCGCGCTTGACGGCATTGCTCTGCGCCCCTAAAGTTGCCGCAATGCGCACCCGCCTGCTTCAGCTTATGGATAGGGCCCGCGCCCTACGCTTGCCGATGGTGGCGTGGTATTGGCCTGCGCTGGCGCTTGGGGTGGCATGGGTGCTGGCGATTGCCCCCCTGCTTTGGTTGTTGGGGGCCAGCCTGCCGCAGGCCGATGATACCTGCGTGGCGCGGCACTTCCATGCCATGAGCTTCCTGGAGCTTGGCCACTATACCTATTATAACTGGAGTGGGCGGGTGCTATCCCATCTGCTCATAGGGCTGCCGGGATTGGCGGCCGTGCTGAACCTGCTACCTTTTAACACGGCCTTGCAGGTTGGTAATGCGTTGCTGCTGGCGCTGTTGGCCACCAGCCTGATACTTGCTTGCCGCCAGCTGCTGGGCCGGTGGCAGGCGGGGGTGATTGCGGGCCTGCTGCTGCTGGCGTGGTGGTCATGGCATCTGCCCAGCCCCGTGGATGCCTTTTACTGGTACAGTGCCAATGCGGCCTACACGGCGATTCTGCCCCTGCAACTAGGCTTTATGGGCGCGTTGTTGGCGCTGGTGGTGTGCCGTGGGCCGGTGCGCTATGTGGCATGGGGGGCCTGTGCCTGTACCGGGTTGGCGTTGACCAGCATGCACGAACTCTCGGCGGCCCTTGCGCTGATTTTAAGCCTGCTGGCGCTGGCCTATGGTTGGTGGTGGCGCCTGCCACGGGTGGCTCTGCTGGGGGCTGGGCTGATGGTCGCCCTGATGGGTGCGGGCGTCTTGGTAACCTTTCTGGCCCCGGGCAATGCGGTACGGATAGCCGTCAGCGGGGCAGGCCAACCCCTGCTGGTGGCGTTAGCTGGTGGGCTGCCGATTGGTTTGGGCTGGATACTGGCCCAACTGAACGTCGCGCTGCTGGTGTGGTTGGCGGCATGGGCGGTGCTGGTGCAACGGGTGCGACCTACTTTGCCGGCAGGGCTATGGCCGTTGGCGGCATGGCTGGGTGTGGGTCTGGTGGGTCTGGTGGGGCTTTCGCCAACCCTTGGATTAATAGCCAATGGCGAAAGCCTGCCACCACGGGCCGAGAATGTTCTTCAGTTCTGGTTGGTGTGGGGCCTGATGCTCATCGTTGGCTGGGTAGTGGCCCGCTATGGTGTGCCGCCCCGCTGGTGGCGCTATCATAGGTATGTGCTGCTGGCACTGGCGGTGGTGATTGTGGCCAGCCCCACGTGGGTGAGGGCCGTGAACGACACCCGCCGCGTAGCACCGCTGCAGCAGGCCTACGCCGCGCGGGAAGCTATGCTGCAACAGGCGGCTTTGGCCCAACAGCCGCTGGTGGTGCCACCGCTGGCGAATATCCCTAAATCCGCCTACCGCGAGACGCTGCAACCTAACGCCGCCGCCTGGCAGAATGTTTGTACGGCAGCGTGGTACCGCGTGCCGAGCCTTACGCT